>JAYVXK010000664.1:0-5352 GCA_043785265.1 Myxococcales bacterium
TACGAAAAAATCATCAAGCTGCTCAGTGTGATGAACGAGAGCGGAGTCAAACCCGAACTCGAGTGTTTCGATACTGGGCATACGCACGGCATCTGGCCCTTGCTCGACATGGGCGTCTTGAAGAAACCGCTTCAGTTCTCTTTCATCCTCAATGTGCTCGGCGGCATTCCCCCGAGCGTCGAGAGTCTGCAATTGCAGACCAAGCTCATGCCGCCTGGGAGCGAGTGGGAGGTCATTGGCATCTCGAAGTGCCAGTGGAAAATGATCGCAGCCGCGCTCGTCCTCGGCGGCAACATTCGCGTCGGCCTCGAAGACAATTTGTACATGCCCAATGGCGAGATGGCCAAATCGAACGGCGACGTGGTCGAAGTGGCCGCTCGCATGGTGCGCGATGTGGGCCGAAAAGTAGCCACGATCGAGCAGGCGCGACAAATTCTGTCGCTCGATCAATTCCAAAAAGCATGAAGACCTACTCCAAGATCAAGACTCACACAGAGGGGGCTGCGCATCGCATCACTCTCTTCAATCCTGAACGCCGCAACGCGATCGGACCAGTGATGGTCAACGAGCTCCTTCATGCTCTCGACGACGCGCACGCTGACGCGCATGTGCACGCAATCGTCATCACGGGTGACGGAAAAGCGTTCTGCGCCGGGGGGGACTTTCAGCAGATGACGTCTGGTCCAGACGTCACGGAGTTGCCTCACAAAGGTGACTATGCCGACTTGCTACTTGCCATGGTCCGTAGCGACAAACCGATTATCGCGCGAGTGAACGGCCCAGCGATGGGCGGTGGTCTGGGAATCGTCGCTGCGAGTACGTTTGCGATTGGTCAGACCGACGCGACGCTTGGCACGCCCGAGATCAACGTCGGCCTGTTTCCCATGATGATCATGGCAGTACTCGCGAGAGTCGTTCCTCGTCGCAAACTGCAAGAGATGATGCTTTTAGGAGAGAAGCTCACGGCAGAAGAGGCACGTGCAGCGGGTCTCCTCGGCTCGGTCGTGGCCGCCGACGCGCTCGACGCAGCGGTCGACGCGCTGGTCGCCAAGATCGCATCGAAGAGCCCAAGTACCTTGAAATTAGGCCTAAGAGCGTTTGCCGAGCAAGACGACATGGATCTCGCGAGCGCGCTCCCCATGCTGCGGGGCAAGCTCAGTGAGGTGCTCGCAACAGACGACGCGCGCGAGGGTCTCACTGCCTTTTTACAAAAGCGCTCCCCGCAGTGGACTGGCAAATAGCCAAATCGATTACCGAACGGAACACAGAATGCCGACGATGCGTGAAATGGTGGCCGACCTCGAAAAGCGAATCGAAGAGATTCGCAAAATGGGTGGCCAGGACAAGATCGACAAGCAGCACGCGCGCGGCAAGCTGACCGCGCGAGAGCGAATGGCTCAGTTCTACGACGGTGGCGTCTACTTCGAAGTGGGCACTCACGGCACACAGATGGGACTGGCCGCCGGTCCTGACGGAAAAGACAAGCCCGCAGCAGACGCGGTCGTCGTCGGGTTTGGCAAAGTCGATGGTCGCATGGTGTGCACCGCTGCCTACGACTTCACCGTCAAGGGCGGCAGCATTGGCTACACGGGCGAAGAAAAAGTCACTCGCCTGAGGCAGATGAGTCTGCGTGGTCGGTGGCCGATCGTGTGGTTCATCGACTCAGGCGGCGCGCGAATCGACCCTGGATCCAGCCACCCCGACATGCTCTCGCTGTTTGCGGGCACGGGGCATTTGTTTCGCGAACAAGTGCACATGAGTGGCGTCGTCCCTCAAGTCGCCGCGATGGTGGGGCCTGGCGCAGCAGGCACGGCTTACATTCCGGGCCTCGCCGACTACGTGCCGATGGTCAAAAACATTGGCTCACTCGCCCTCGCGGGACCCGCGCTCGTCAAAGCGGTGACGGGACAAGACATTGGCGAACAAGAGCTCGGTGGTTCCAAAGTGCATAGCGAAGTATCGGGCGTCGCGGATGGCGAATTCGAGAACGACGCAGCGTGCATCGCCGCGGTCAAAAAGTACCTGTCGTTCTTTCCGTCCAACTGCGAAGAGCAGCCACCCGTTTGGCCGATCACGGACGAAGTCGAGTGTCGCGATGATTCGATATTGGACTTGCTGCCCGAGTCCACACGCAAACCCTATGACATGTACAAACTCATCAAGACGATCGTCGACCAAGGCGACATCTTGGACATCAAGCCGCGATTCGCGCGCAGTGTGATCACGTGTTTGGCGCGCATCGGCGGCAAGAGTGTTGGCATCGTCGCCAACCAGCCGATGCATCTCGGCGGAATCATCGACGTCGATTCGAGCGACAAAGCTGCCAGATTCATCCAAATCTGCGACGCGTTCAATGTGCCTTTGGTCTTCTTGCAAGACGTGCCCGGTTTCATGGTGGGCTCCAAAGTCGAACACGCGGGCATCATTCGTCACGGCGCAAAGTTGCTCCATGTCATGAGCGCAGCCACGGTGCCCAAGATCACAGTCGTCGTGCGCAAGGCCTATGGCGCTGGCTATTACGTGATGTGCGGTCGCGCGTATGAACCCGACCTCATCGTGAGTTGGCCCAGCGCCGAGATCAGCGTGATGGGGGCAGAAGGCATGGTCGGCATCGCCGCGCGCAAACTCTTTGGCGACACCGAGCCGGCCCCCGAGATGAAGAAGATGATCGTCGATCAGATTCAAAAGAACATCGACATCTACAAAGTAGCGGGATGGGGATTGATCGACGACGTCATCGATCCTCGCGACACACGCAAAGTGATCGCGTGGGGTCTCGAACTCGCGCGTCACAAAGTGGTCGAGCGGCCGAACCGCAAACGCGGCGTGATTCCCGTCTGATCGCGCGTCGTCAGGGGGCGCGTGTGGCGACGTAGATTTTGTAACGGCCGCTTTGATCGCTCGAGAGGTAGAGGCGGCACCGATCGGCGGAGAGCCACGAGGGGACTTCGTCTGCAGCAGTGCTGAGCTCCATGACGGGAGAAGGGGGTAGCCACGCCGCGGCTGGAGAAGGTCGAACGGCGGACCAGATGTCGTAGTCGTTGTTGCCACCGCCTTTGCGGGCGGTCGCGAAGTACAACAGCGTGTCGTCTGCATTCACGACTGGAGAGATCTCTGCCGCAGTGGTGTTGATGGTGGCGAGGCTGGTGAGATTCGATGCGGTGCCAGCAACGAAGTCCATGCGATAGAGGTCGAACGAAGCGGCGCGATTGGACGAAAAATATAGGCTCTTTGGGCCGAGAAATCCGTAATTGTCCGCCTGCGGAGAGTTGGCTGCGCTGATCGGGTTGGGCGAGCCAAACGGGCTCATGGGACTCGGGCGAGTCGCGGTCCAGAGATCCAAGCCTGTGCTCACGCTGCCGCTGAGACGATCTGTGGTGAAGACGAGGAGCGTGCCGTCTTCCGATAGTGTCGGGTCGGACTCCAAAGACTTGGGCGTGTTGATCGCAGGCAACCCAACGACGTTGCTGAACGGGTCGGTCCTCGCAGCGCGAGTGGCTTCATAGATGTCGCCGCCGCCGTCACGTGCACTTCCGAACGCAACACGCAGTTCTCCGAGAGCGAGTCGCGCGCTGATGTCGTCGCTCGTTGAACTCAGCTCTTTGACTTCGACAGGTGCGCCAAACGCCTTCTGCGCGCTGCATGGCCCAACGGACGTGTCGACACGCACGTCCTGCGATGCGCTGTCTGGTGCGATGCCGGCGTCCGTCGAAGCGTCGGCGTCGCCGCGTGTGAGGCCGTCGTCGATGCCCAGGATGGAAGCGCACCCCCAACCAAACAGCGCCAACGCGAGCGCCCCAATCAAGATGTGCGGAGAGCGAACCACTGGTCTCTATCGTCGTAGCACAGTCGGCGTCGAGGCGGAATTTAGCCTCAACGTGGCTCGGGCGGCACGTCGCTCACCCGATTGAGCAACGGAGAGACTGCGACGTAGAGCGTAGGGTAAGGTTTGAGAGACGCGATGCACGCGGTCAGGCGGCCGCCGCTCGACGTGTGCGAGTCGTTGGCAAAACGCACGGGGGCGCCGTCGCTTGGCAACATCGCCTCGAGCCACGCTTTCAGTACGCTCGGCAGCTCCGGCGCCTGACACATCGAGAGCGTGCGCGCGGCGATGGACGGGTCTGGAGCTATCGCGAAATAAGTCACCAAGCGAATCACATCGCGAGGACGAGAACTCGCCGCGAGGATCTCTGCGAACGCGGCGCTCGCGAACGGATGATCGGGCACGCGCAACATCTCGCTGCCCACCGCATCGAGCGCAGCATCTCCTCCGCGAGCAATGATGGACACCAAGGCTGGCAGTGTCGCCGCACCTGATTCGATCGCGCGCGCGAGCTGGTCGACGTCGGCTGCATCCCACTGCATCGGCGCCCACGAAGGACGCTGCGACGGTGGAGGAATGCTCGGGATGTCGGTCTCCGCTTCTGGTGGCCAAAGCGTGAGCACCAGCGTGCCGTCATGAGCGAGCAGTCTGCTCAAGTCTGCGATCAAGCTGTCGAGGCGGAGCTCCGTGGCGCCACGTTTTGCGTTCGATCGCTCGATTTGAGCCACGATCGCCGCCACCTCGCGCAGATCGCGCGTGAGGAGCGTGTCGAGCTCGGCGCGATCCATTCGAGCCATTCGACGCTCTTCGCGCGGAGCTTCTGCTTCGATCGGCCTCGGCAAGAGAGGTTGCATCGAGAGTCGAAGGAGCGGCGTCGCGAGCTCCGAGCGATAGAGCACGCGAGCTGCTTCGAGCAGTCGGTGTTGAGGCAGTGGTCCCAGCGAAGCGCTCGACGCGAGACGCACGCATGCTTCGAACATCGCTGCGCGCGGATCCCGACTGCCGAGCCGAGGATCATAAGCGGCACAAACCTCGGCCACACCGCGTGCGTAGTCACCGATCTCGCGCGATGCGGCGAGGTTGATGCGAGGCTCCGTGGAGTCGGTAAAGACTTCGGCGAGCGACGCGTCGACGTCTTCGCTCACGGCCACCGCGTACACGAGCGCTGCGTGCGTGCCGTCTGGCGCGGACAGTGATCCTTCGCCAGCGACCAAGCGTACATGCCGCTCGACTGCGCGCTTGACTCGATCCGCCGCCGGACGGCTGCTTCCCACCAGCCGCGCAACGAGCGCTTCGAACGAGGTTCGCGCGCCAGCAAAGTCTGGAGACGTAGCGCGAGCATCTCGCTCATCCATCCCAAGACGAAGTCTCGCGAGCAGGCGCGCCGCTGGCACACCCTCGTAGAGTGCGCGAGCGAGAGAGAGATCGCTGACGAGGAGCTCTAGTTTGTCGTCGGGTTCGAGGTCGAGTCCAACGTCTAGCGCAGCCATCCTCGTCCAGCGTACGAGTCCCCTCGGACCGACGCAATC
>JAYVXK010000665.1:0-1555 GCA_043785265.1 Myxococcales bacterium
GCCAATGTCCTTGCCCTCGGGGAGTTCCAGCAGCCGCTGGAAGCGTGCGCCCTCGGGCATGTAGAGGACGCCGAGCGCGTGGTAGTCGTCCTTGCCCACCGCACCACGACGACGCGACTTCGACGCGAGCGTCTTCTCGGCTTGAGCGAAGCGCGCGTCTGCGTAGCGCAAGAAGATGAGCGCGAGCACCGGCGTCGAGTACTCGGACGGCTGCAGCGCGCTGTTCGTCCAGAGCTGATCAGCGGCGGCCCAGAGCTTCTTCTCGAAATCGGCAGGGAGGGGCATCGAGAGCGGACTCTAAGCGCTCGTGCTGTCCACCGAAACGGTGGTTGCACGCCGCGGTGACGATGCAAGTCAACGTGGAGACCATGCGAGTCCAAAAATAGACCATGCGAATCGCACCCAAATACCATGCAAAACGCCGCAAATAGCCCTTCCGACCCTCATGGCATCGCTTTCTCGCCCAGAGTGACACCCCAAATCACCGCCAAAACAGCTCACGGCCCCGCTCGACAACCTTACGAATGGACTCGCATGGTCTTTTTTTGACCTCGCATGGTCTCCCATCCGCGCCAGCAAGGTTTCGAACCGACCCAGCAGTTCCGCGCGCCCGCGCTGAATCCCGCTGAATCCCACGCGCCCTGTTACCGACCAAGACTACGATCCTTCTCCGGGCGCTGCTGTGGCAGTAAGCGAGTTTGGGTCTATTGGGCGGACATCCGCCCGGAACGTACTCCCCGTACGTGAGGACGGATGCCCGTCGAAGAGGCCCAAAATCGCGACCTGCCACCTCAGAAGCGAACGGCGGCGCGGAGAGTGCCGCCCATGAGCACGAGCGCCCCTGTGCCGCCAAAGTTGCTTGGCACGTCGAACGCGAGTTCGAGTTGCACTTGCTCGCCGATGCCGATGGCCGCGAACAATTGACCACGCAAAAGAAAGCGCGCCTGCTTGTCACCCCCAAGCGGAAAGAACGCGCCAAGATCGATCTCCGGTCCGGCGAAGAGTCGAATCGTCGGCACGATGGGAATGGCGTAGCGCGCGCCCGCATCGATCCAAACGGACTGCGGACCAAAGATCGGAAATCCAAGATCGGCACGAATCGCAAGACCAGGCACGGCGTCGAACGCATACTCGCCCGACACGAACCCTTGACCTGACAGCGTCGACCCGCTCGCGTTGTCTGGGCGAGCGACCGCACCAAATAGGCCAAATCCAAGGCCCGCCGCGATCGGATGATTCTCCGCGTAAGCGTGCCTCACTGCGGGAATGGGAGGCGGCTCGGGAGGTTTGGGCGGTGTCGGCGGTGGTTTGACCTCGGGTGGCTTGACGACAGGCGGCTTGTTCGCGGGATTCTCCCAAGGGATTTCGGAATTGCCGATCCCTTCAGGGCGCAACAAGAGCGCGAGCATCTCTGCGATCTGCGTCGGCGCTTGTGCGGGATCGATCTCACGCGCGAGAGACTCGACGCGCCCGCTCTCCACCTGACACACGTCGATCTCGAGTTTGTAGGTCGCGCCGTGCGGATCGACATGACCCACTGCCGTCCATTGCGAAG
>JAYVXK010000666.1:0-5347 GCA_043785265.1 Myxococcales bacterium
GTGACCGAAGAGGGACTGCCGTACATCGTGATGGAATACCTCGACGGCGAGTCTCTCTCCGAGGCGTTGATTCGTGGTGGCCCGATGAGCGCGCACGACGTCGCCAAGGTGATCGGACAGGCCTCGCGTGCGCTCAGCAAGGCACATGCAGCGGGCATCGTTCATCGCGACCTCAAGCCGGACAACATCTTCCTCGCAGAGTCTCCCGAGAACACGAACCTCGAGTTGCCGTACACGGTGAAGCTCGTGGACTTCGGCATTGCAAAAATGTTCGACGAGCCACTCGTGGGAGACAGCAAAGCCAACCCCATGGGCGGGCCCACGCAAGAAGGCGCAGTCATCGGAACCCCCAATTTCATGGCACCTGAGCAACTCACCATCGGAGGCGCGCCTACTCCGCTCACTGATTTGTGGTCGCTTGGCGCATGTGCGTTTGCGGCGATGACCGCGCGGATTCCGTTCGAGGGCGAGGTGCTCGGCGACATCGTCCTCAAGGTGTGTGCGTCGCCGCTTCCGATCCCGTCGAAGATCAACCCGCTTGTGCCGCCTGGGTTCGACGCGTGGTTCGCCCGGGCGTGCAATCGCGATCCGCGCAAACGATTTCAGAGCGCGGCAGAACTCGCCGAGTCTCTGTCGAACGTCTGCGGTACTGGGCGCGTTCGCGTTGCGACTCTCTCCGAGGACCAAGTGCAATACGCGCTCAAGCCGGTCGACGAAGAGGCGCAAAAACTGGCCGACGAGATCGAAGTCCCGCGATCGATGTCACCGCGCACAGCGCTGGCAGCGGGTCTCGTGTTGGGTATCGCGTTGATGTTCGGTTTTGTTGGCGCCCTGATGTGGCGCGACAAACAACAGACCGACGATCTCATGCTCAAGACGTCGAGCGCGACGGCCTCGGTGAGTGCAGCACCAAGCACACCCCCAAGCTCAAGCGCCAGCATGACTCCGCCAGCGTCCGTTGTTACAGACGCTGGCGGCGATCACTGATCAGGCTTTTGCGCAGCCGTATTAAGCTGCGCGGCCTTTAATCATCAAGCGGACCGAATCGTAGCTGGGTGCGTCGAGTCCACGGGCTCGGCGCATCAGGTAAAGAGCGTGATGTACTTCTGTGTCGTCCGGAGGTTCGGTGGAACCTGCAAGTGTATTGCGATCACACGCGAGGGCGTACGCGGCGGTGAGCTCGTCACCGTCTGCTTCACTCAAGTAGCTCTGGGTTTCGTCAATCGAAAGAGACCGAAGGTTCGAGAGATTCCTGTGCATGATCGTGTGACCTGTCTGCCGAGGGGTGATGCACCCATCGGACGTCCCGTAGTGCCGGTCTTGGTGCTGTGCACTCGCCCTATGCGAGAACACGAACCAAAAATCAACCGGCAGCGTTGCGGGTTTTGGCGAGAAGCGCGCTCTGAGCCAATGCCCCGCGCTGCTCGCGTGTCGTGAAAAAAACCAACGAAGAATAGCCGTGCGAAACCCGTCCGCACGGCTCGTCTCCGCTCACCTCGACCGCACTGCGCGGCGAGGACAGAGCTGGACGCACGAGTCGGCATGAAGCTGACGCGCACACCCATGTTGTGCGAGCTGCAGTTGCAGCCCGCTTCTGAAAAAACCTGAACGTCGACGAGCCAGACAGACCGCGCGCTCACCGCTCTCTTGATCGGAGCGACCCCGCATCGCTTGCACCGCAACATCTCTGCTGCAGCTCCTGTCTCGGCTTTTATCATCGACCTCCAAGCGATGGCGTTGCAGGAGTGCAACGCCAAATTGCGTGTATGACTCAACGGTAGCTCCTCGTTGACGGAGTACAAGTGTCTTTTCGACGTCCACCTCAGTCAGGTGTGTCCATGTGCGAGAGCGCTAGCGAGAGGCGCGGTCGAGTTCGAGCCAGCGAATCATCGCGCTGCCTGCGTGCTGCGCGTAGTCGATGCGAAGTTGCCAATCGACCTCGCTGCCAGGCATTGCGCCGTGGATCGCGTTGGGATCGGCGAGCAGATGATCGTCGTGTCCCCGCATTTGATTGCGAACGAGAAGCGCCAGCGAGCGACGTAGCTGTTTGCGCAGTGCATCGACGCGCGCGGGGTCGACGTGACTTTTGATGAGCGCGTCGAGTGTGGCGACTCCTGCCTCGCAACGACTCGCGACCGGCGTGAATCGAGGGGTGACGACAGGACCCACTCCGATCGCACCATCGGCATCCCACGCGCCATCTCCCTCTTTCATTTGCAGCACGCGACCGTAGGCTTGCCAACGTTCGCAAAAATCGAGCGCCGTCGCGTTGGGTGAGCGATCCCACAGATCGCCCATGGCTTGGCAGGTCCAGTGCTCTTCGCCGAAGTAGTAGCGATCGCCAAAGAAGCTCCACGCAGGTCCGACCAAGTTCGATAGACCGGCCTCCGCGCCGTGCAAGAAACGGTCGTCGTGCGTGACGAGATGAGCGCGTGAGAGCGCGAGCGTGGCCTCGCCAGAGAAGTACAGATACTGAATGTCCTGCGCGGTCCCGTCACTCCCAATGACGTGCTTGAACTCCCCATCACGACGTTGAAGCGACAGCACCGTGTCCGCCAGCGCGCTCACGATCGGTACATCCAGAGGCTCGAGACCTGTCCGCACCGCCTCCGCGAACGCGATGGTCGCCAGTGACGCCGATCCGATCTCGAAGCTATCGCCGTCACCGATGCATTGATGATCGCCGCACTTCACGAGCGACGTGCGAAGCAGACCAAGCGCGCGCATGGCGGCGGGCGCGAGAGCAGGATCAAGATTGGCTGCTTGCACCATGAAATAGGTAGCGCCAGCGTGTCGTGGCCAATCGTAGCCTGCGAGCGTCTTGTTCGAAGCGGCATCCACCAAGTAACGAAAGTGACCGTCGGGAGTCATGCCACGTGCGAGGTATCGAGCCGCATCGAGCAGACTCGTGCGCACGTCGTCGGTCGTGAGTGCGTCGGCCGTGATAGCGGGCGTTCGTACTTTGCGGGGGACGTGTTGCTCCATGCGCACTCGCACAAAAGTCGCGCGCGCGACCACGTCACTCGGGTGCACTCCGAGATCTTGCGATGCGAGGGCGGCGATGAGTGGCACGTCCACGCCCATCGCCATGTTGAGCGAGTCCACCCCGAGCCCATGATCATAGCCTTGGCGCGCGATCAAATCGTCCACGGTGACATAAGCCGTCTTGCCATCGAGTGTGACTCGCATGCCGTCGTGACCACTCACCAGCGAGATGGCCATGATGGGTTCGGCGAAAGTCAGGATCGAGGACTGTCCGGACACACGTTCGTACACGAGTGTTCCGCTCTCGGTCATGTCTGCGACCAGGGTTGGGTCTTCGCTCGTCACGACTTTGCGAGCGACACGCTGGCCGTCTCGGTATTGTGTCGCCACAAACACTCCATCAACCCGATGTGGCGAGACGATCTCGTGCAAAACTACCGAAGAAGTGACCAGAAAAAGCGTGTAGATTGCAAACAGTCTGAAGAGTCCACGCGCCGACACCTAGACGACGTTATCAGGCAGTCGGCTCCATGGGTGCTTGCGCAATCGCCATCGCGCTTCTAATCAGCCCGCTGTGGATCGTTACGACCTCGCCGCTGTCAGGGCACGTCTCGAGGGACGCGCGCCGCTCAATCGCGCGTCGGACCAAGAGGGCAAGCACGCGGCAGTCGCCATCATCCTCGCGCCGCGTGGACCGGATGAAGACGCGCAGGTTCTTTTCATCAAACGAGCGGAGCGTGAGAGCGATCCGTGGTCGGGTCACATCGCGTTTCCAGGTGGACGAGGCGAGCCGAGCGACACCTCGCTGCTCGAGACGGCCATTCGTGAAACACGCGAAGAAGTAGGCCTCGATCTCGCCGGGCGAGCATCGGTCATCGCGCGCATGGAGGACATTCCCGCGACCGCACGCAGTCGCCGCTTGGGTCTCTCGGTGACGCCATTCGTCTTTGCGTTGCACGCGAGCGCGCCCACGCTGTCACCAAACGAAGAAGTCGCGACCACTCTTTGGGTCCCCCTCGGCCAGCTCGCTCGGTACGAAGGCGCGAGCACGATGACCTACAACTACGAGGGCAATCTCATCCAGTTGCCGTGCGTCAAACTCGGCGAGCATGTGCTGTGGGGTCTGTCGTATCGCATGGTGATCTTGCTGCTCGACGCGCTCAAGTAACGCTAGTCTCTCGCAAACGATGCCGGTCTCGCAGGCGCTCATCAAAGACATCGCCGTCACGGGACCGCTGGGGGGGCTCGCGCTTTCGGTCGTGCGAGCGGCGTCCCCGATGATGGTCGTGCGCACATTGCGTTGGTATCGCGATCTTGGACGCCTCGGCCTGCACGTGCCCTTGTTCATGGTGCATGACATTGGGCTGCTCTACGCGGCGCCGAAAGAACAACTCGATCTCGGTCCGCGCCCGGCGACGGAAGCGGTTCTCACGCGAATGCCGCGTATCCGCGACTTGCACAAAACCTACCGCGAAATGGTCGGCGAGATCGCTCAGAGTGAAGCCAGCGCGCGAGCGCGTTCGATGCGTCTCTCGGACGATCTCATCGTGGTGGTGCTGGCGCGTGTGATCGGGTCGATCGCGCCGCGCATCGGTCGCGCGCCGTATTCAGCGACACTCCCGCTCGATCCCGAGATGGTGCGCGATCTCGACGGACAACTCGAACAACTCTTTGGCAGCACGCAGCGACAGTTCGAGACCGCCGCACTCGACGCCATCGGCCGTTCGCGTTTGCACGTGCTCACACTCGCAGACGCACTCGACCTCGACACACTACGACTGCTCGGCATGCTCGGTCCGGAGTCGAGCGCGGCAGGAGCGCTGCAGCACGTCGATTTACTCGCGGCGGTGTCGAGCCCAGCGGCCAACGACATCGTGAACTTCTCGCTCGAGTTGCTCCCCAACATTCTCGAGACGCACCGGAACCAGTCCACTGGCACGCATGCCGTTCATGGGTACGCCGGCATTGGATCCAAAGGCTCGCTCGACTCATTGGTGTTGACCGAGTTGGCGTGGGATCCAGATGAGTTCGCGCGGCGAATGATCGAAAACGAGATATTGTATTATACACGCGAACAAGCGCCTGATGAGGCGCGCCGCCTGCACTATCTCGTGATCGACGCGTCCGCGAGCATGCGTGGCGAACGACAAGTATTCGCACGGGGACTCGCGATCGCGCTCGGCAAGAAGCTCCAACTCTCTGGCGAAGACGTGTGGATGCGTTTCTTCGACTCGCGGCTGTACGACGTCCAACGCGCGCGTCCCGGACAACTCCCCGCCGCTCACATTCTGTCCTTCAAAGGCGAAAGGGGACGCAACCCCGCCCGAGTATTTACGCAGCTCGCGACCGAGCTCGAACTGTT
>JAYVXK010000667.1:0-1552 GCA_043785265.1 Myxococcales bacterium
TTCGTTCGCATCGGCAACGATCTCAAGACCAACCTCTTGGTCGGAGGCGAGGGGATCTCGGGCGTGGGCCTGAGAGCGATCGCGCAACTGGAATGGAGCGCCGGACCTCGCTGGCTGATCATGTTTCGAACCGAGGTGACCAATCAACCGGCAGGCTCGGGGGGTGGAGACGTCGGCGTGAGACTGATCGCACAAGGAGGGTATCACCTAAGTGATCACCTCACGGTCGCTCTAAGGGTTTCGTACCAAGGTCGAACCATTAACCATGCCGGCCCCGGTGGCGGCGCAGCGGTGGCATACCAATGGTAATCAAGCAGCCTTCCAAGACCTTGGGCATCGCAGCGCTGCTCATCGTGTCGAGTCTCGTCACACTCGCGCGCGCGGCTCCTCCTGGTCCGACCGCGGGCCCCGCTCCGAGTGCATCGGCGTCCGCGACCATTCCGGTTGCGTCGGCCGCGCCAGTCGCATCGTCTGCACCCAGTGTCGCGGTCCCACCTGCTCCTCCAGAGACGAAAGTCTTCCACGCGCCTGTCATCACGTGGCACAGCGGCGAGGCGTTGACACTGAGAGCCAACATCGATCGCGCGGATCGATCGAAGCGCGTGCTCGTGGTCTATGATGCGAATGGCGAGCGTAAACAGCTGGCATTCGAGAGGTCCGCGGCCGAGTTCGCCGTGACGATCCCAGCGCCAGAAGTCCACGGTCCCAGGCTCGCGTACGCGATCGAAGTCGAGGAACTGGACGGCCACATGCGCCCAGTCTTTGCGACTCCCGAGGACATGCACGAAGTCCACGTGATGGCAGACATCACCGACACGCGTGAGCAGGTATTGCTCGATCGCGTGGAGCACCGTCGCAATGTTCTGACGGCCTCGGGTGAGTATGCGTACTTCGGCAGCGGCGTCGCGAATTTGATGGTCAACGGACAACCCGAAACGCGACGCGTCGACGACGCATATTGGCGAGCAGAGGCTTCCTATACCTATCGCATCCTCGGAATTGCGAGCGAGTTCGGCATTCGCTTCGGGCTTGTGCGCGGCAGCTCAGTCGTGCCGGGCCAAACGGACCCGGAAAAACTCAAGGTAGGACTCAACTACGGCGCGCCTCGCATCCGTCTGCGCGTCGTCGACTGGCTCCACGTCGATGGCGAGTTGCTTGCGAGCGTCACGGAGATCGGCTTCTCGGTCGGTGGCGGTGGAGCGATTCTGATCGGCGACCCCTACGGAGCCAAGCTCACTTTGGGTGGAGAGGGGATTCAGATCTTCGGAGGTCGCGGCTATGCGCGGCTCGATGTTCCGGCAGGAAAAAGGGTCATCATCGCGCCCATGGTCGAGGTGACGAACATGCCTCACGCGTCCTCCGCAGGAGTGCGTCTCATCGTCGACGTGACCTTCAAACTCGGCAACGGCGTCGGTCTCGTCGCACGTGCAGGTTACATGGCACGCGATTTCACGGACGTCGGAGTCGGAGGAGGACTGTCAGCGTCGTATGCGTTCTGAGATCTAAGGAACCTAAGGAACCTAAGGACAGGGGCGGGGGCGGGGGCGGAGAC
>JAYVXK010000668.1:0-5341 GCA_043785265.1 Myxococcales bacterium
CACGCAATAGATGATGCGCGCGCCGAGGCCTTTTTCAGCCAGTTCGACGCGCTTCCATACGGCGTCTCGGCTCCAGTAGCCAAGCACCTCCACGTGTACCTTGCGACGAGAACCGTTCTCGTCCTTTTCGAGCAACAGGTCTGGAACGCACACGCCGACACCAGGAAGGTTCAAGATGGTTTGACCGCGCTTGGCCTTCCACCCTGAGTCGCCTTGATTGATGGCTTTGCGGAGGGCTTCGACTTCATCAGGTAAGGATGCATCGATGCTCTGCTCAGGCTGGGCGCCACCTTCCCATCGAAACACCAGCGGCGTTCGTTCTTTTCCCCAGCGCACGAGTGCCTCGAGCACGACCTCGTCGCAGGCCTCGAGGGCTGGGAGCGCGAGAGCCAAGGAGAGACCGTACTTCGTGCCCGCGTCGTAGAGACTCATGGGACCGTCGATGCCGATCACGAATGCGTCTTGGTCTTCTGCGACGGTGAACAGGAGGCGCAAAAACTTGAGCTTGCGAAAGAGCGCTCGCAACGCCCCGGCGCTCGAGCATCGGACGCGCGCCGCGACCTTTTCGGCACGCAGCAGCACGGCTTGCGCCTGACCTCTCTCGAGATCGTGAGCGAGTGTCGCTGGCTTCACGGCTTCGAAAGACACGAGCGGATGGGCCGCGCGCAAGTCGGCGTACATGGCGCGATCCACGAGATCCGGCGCGATCCCCAGAGAAGAAGCCGCTTCCAGGATGATCAGCTCGCGATCGATGTGGCCCTGCTCACGCCTTGAACGCGCCGCTCTCGTGAAGATCTCACGTCGCAGCGATTCTGCGTCGACAGGAGGCGCAGACTCGAACGTGCACCGATCGAGCACGAGTTTGACGAGCCCCGTCTTGAGACGCGCGTCTTTGGGGAGCGCCTCTACCGACTCGAGCGCAGCTTCGACATCCGAGCGCGGCGCGCCTTGATGACTGCTCGCGATGCCGACGAGCTCACGCGCCAGCAGCAACGCGCGGCCTCGGGTCGCGTCATCGAGTTTGCGCAAGACGAGTCTGTCGCCTCGTCGCTGCGCCATCACGTGTTCAGGCAGCAGCATCAACCACCATCCGCAGACGGCAGACAGCAGGGCGAAAACGGAATCACGACGCCATCACCGCACGTCCCGCCGCGCTTGGCATACCCAGGCGGGCAGTTGTCGGCCGCATGATCGGCGCATGTACCCCCACGCTGATCGCACTGTGTCTGCCCTGCACTAATACAATAAGACCCCGACAACACATTGGGAAGATTGCACGGCTCGCAGCATGATCCACTCGGGCAAGAAGGTCTCCCCGCGATGGCAAACACTCCCGTGTTGGGAGGACAGGAAGGCGTGCTGCAGCTGAGACCCTGAGTCGCGCACGACACGGACCCGGAGTCTGCGCCAGCATCCGCGCGTGGAGTCGACGGAGCATGAGAGCAAGCGATCAACAGAGAGACGCACGAGACATCAGCGATACGCACTGTGCTCTCTCCTTCGTTCGCTGGTCTGTGTTTCGGCGGTTCCGCTCGTGACGAGTTCGTACAGAATGGCGCTTTTTCCGGGCCGTTTTCGCAACACGCGACCCAAGCGCTGCACATGCTCGCGAACCGATCCGCTGCCGCTCAAGACGATCGCGATGTTCGCCTCGGGCACATCCACTCCCTCGTTGAGGACCTTCGACGTCACGATCGCCGTGAAGGTTCCGTCCGAGATGCCCTTCAGGATCGCGCTGCGTTCTTTGACTTTGGTTTGATGCGTAATGCACGGGAGCAAAAACCGTCGAGACACCAGGTAGGCCGTGGCGTTGTCTTGCGTGAACACGATCGCGCGGTCGCCTGAATGCAATTGGAGTAGGTGATCGAGATAGGCAAGTTTGGCTGGAGCGGTGAATGCGATTTCGCGCTGACGTCGATGGGCAGCCATCGCACGACGACCCTCGTCCGACCGCGACGAAAGCATGATGAAATCGCTCCAGCCCGTGGGGCTACCCATGCGAATGCCGGTTTTTCGCAAGAAAGCGACATAAGTGGCGCGCTCGGAGTCGTACTCCGCTCGCTCGCTGGTCGAGAGTTCGACCTCGATGCGCTCGGTTTCGTAGTCGGATAAATACTCGCCGGACAATTCGATGATGTCTTTGCGATAAACGATCGGCCCCACCAGATCGTCCAACATCGCGTCGCGACCATCGGTGCGTTCGGGTGTCGCGGTCAGGCCCAGTCGATACGGCGCGAGGCACGCGCGGGCGGCGGTGGCATACGCTTGACTGGGCAAGTGATGACTCTCATCGAACACCACGAGGCCGAATTTGGCTCCAAAATGCTCCATGTGCAGATGCGCGGAGTCATACGTGGTGACCGTGATGGGTCGTACGTCGTGCGAGCCGCCGCCGACCAGACCGATCGGTTCGCCAAAGGTCGCGCCCAAGAGATCGTACCATTGGGCCACGAGATCGAGCGTCGGCGCGATGATGAGAGCGCTTCGGCGTTTTTCGTCGATCGCCATCACCGCGACGTGCGTCTTGCCGGCGCCAGTCGGCAGCACGACCACGCCGCGTCCCTGCGCTTTGGACCACGCCGCGTGCGCCTCCAACTGATACGGCCGCGGCTCCCGGTGGACGCGCGCGCCGGTCTCCAACTGCGCATACGCACGTGCGCCATCCGCGAACACGGTTTTCGATCGCGTCAGCGAACGCACGATGTCGGCGTATCGATGCGCAGGTGCCCGAAAACAGCCTCCGCGCTCGTCGAAAGTCAAACTCGAATGAGGAGGTGCTGCGCTCTCGGCGAGACCGCGGAGTTCGATCGTGCCTCCTGCAAACGAGAGCGACAACACGATGATTGTACCGCCGGTGCGCGTCAGTCCTCTCGTGTCGTCATGCCGCTGCGATGCACCGCACACGAGCCGAAGGCACGCGCGTCGCGATCGAACATGGGCATGTCGCACCGAGAACAGACGAAGAGTTGCGCGGCGTAGTGATGCGGGCGGGCGAGTGCATCGGCGGCCACCAAAGAGAGCATGCGATCGACCAGTGACATCCGAGGCCGTGATCGAGGTACGAACGCGATCCCGCCGTCGACGTCGTGCGATCGCGCCACGAGTCGCGCATCGATGGCGTGCGACGCAAACGCCGCGAGACCATCGGCGATCGTGAGTTCGCGCAACACGAGCAAGACATCTGCACGCGCAGCATCGAGAAGTTCAGTCACGCGCACGGGCGCCACTTGGGAGGACGATGGAGGCGCCCACGAGGCACGGTCCGTATCTGCAGGACACGCGAGCCGCTCATAGGGACCTTCGAGCCACGCGGCGAGCTCTGCTTTTGTCCAACCGCGCGCGGCACCTGACAAGAGGAGCATGTACGCTCGACGGCACGCACCGGCGAAGGATTCGGCCGAGAACTCAGCGGGCAGTGACTCAACTAGCGCGAGCGCGACGGCAGACACGTGTGACCTCGTGTTGGCTTCAGTGGCGCGGGCCGTATACTCATGTTTGGGGCTAAAAAGCAAGGCGCCGTCCCCGTCGCTGCGTGGGGCGTGACATGCGCGCGATCGTTTGGCACCGTGGCATGTGATGGTTCCCGACAAGCCTCGGCTACGCAGTCTCGAGACGATCGTCATTCCCGACTCCAAGCATGGTCGTGTGCTCGTGCTGCGCGACACGCAGGGAATTGCTGAACGCCACGCGGTCATTCCTCCAGCGCTGGTTCCGATCGTCGCGCGCATGACCGGAGCGTTCACGACTGAAGAGATCGCAAGAGACGCTGCACGCGAGATGGGCACGCATGTTCCGACTGTCATCGTCGACAATCTCGCGCGTGAGTTGGACGGCGCTTTCTTGCTCGAGGGTGCGACCTTCGATGCGCGCCTCCGAGAAGTGAAGCGGGTGTTCGCGGAGGGCAAACACCGGCCAGCGTCTCACGCAGGTGGCGCATATCCAGGCGATCCGGAGGAACTTGCAAACTACATTGATTCCAAATGCCTCTCTCACGCGACCAAGAAAAGTCGCGGACCGATGCTTGGTCTGGTTTCTCCGCACATCGATCCGTGGAGAGGGGCCAAGGGATACGGGCACGCGTACGCGGCGCTGGCTCGCGCACTGCCAAAGGACGCGGAGACGTTCGTGTTGCTGGGCACTTCACATGCCCCCATGCGCCAACCGTTCGCGCTGACGCGAAAGTCGTACGACACCCCGCTTGGGGCGCTCGCGCCCAACATGGATGCGATCGAGGCGCTCGAGAAGGCGTCCAAGTTCGATCCTTATGACGACGAGTTGAATCACAAGCGCGAACACTCGATCGAGTTTCAAGCGGTGTTTCTCAAGCACGCACTTGGAGATCGCCCGGCTCGAATCGTGCCCATTTTAGCAGGACTTGGTGACCAACAAGGCCGCCGCGAACCCCCGCGCAAGACGGCGAACGTCGCTCGCTTCGTCGATGCGCTCCAAAAGATCGTGTCCAAGGATCCAGGCAAGGTCGTGGTCATCGCCGGAGCAGACATGGCCCACGTGGGTCCTCGCTTTGGCGACCCCAATGCGCTGAATGCAAAACAACGACAAGCCTTGCAGGAGACGGATGACGCGTCTCTGAAACACGCGAGCCAACGCGACAGCGAAGGATTTTGGGATCACGTGGCGAGTGACTTGGATACGCGTCGCGTCTGCGGCCTCGCTCCCATGTGGACGATGTTGGAAGTGATGCCCAAGACGCAAAGCGCGAGCGTGCTGCATTACGAGCAAACGATCGACGACGAAGACGGCTCGATCGTGAGTCACGCGGCGGTTGGGTTTTTCGGCGAAGAGCCCTCTTGAGATCGTGATCGCTTTCGCCGTGATACCGTCCGACACCTCGTAGCTCGTTGTAACCATCGGTGGAGGATTCTTGATGCGTCTCGACAAAGACAAGCTGGGTGTGATCATGGCGGGCGGCGTCGTGATGACCGCTGTGCTCGGTTGCAAGATGTTCAAGAGCGAGGACGACAAAGCGTCGGCCGATGCCGGCGGCACCGTTGCGACCACCACGACCACACCCCCAGCACCGCCCGAGTGCACGGTGGACACACCCTTTTCGATCGACAAGGGCGCGCGGCCCGACACGGGTCTCACGATCGTGAAGATGAGCGATGGGCGCGCGGCGATCGGTTATGCAACCGGCGACGGCAAACCCAAAGTCGCCATGATCGACGAGGCCGGAACGAGCTCACTCGTGGAAGTAGCGGCGCAACACTTCATGGTGAACGAGAAGCTCTACGACAAGGCACACACCAGGCGCACCGTGATGCGTGTCACACCGTTGGGGATGAAAGGTTTGTTGATGCGCGTGGGAGTCGACGCTCTCGAC
>JAYVXK010000669.1:0-5340 GCA_043785265.1 Myxococcales bacterium
CGTCATCACCAACTGCCGCGGTCGCGCACCCCGCCATCACGCACACCAGAGCTGCGATTCCAAAGCGAAGCATCGAACCTCCCACGCAACGCAAATCTAGCTCTTTTGTGTACTCGCAGCAAATTGTGCGAGCGCGTCTCTTTCGCGTCCGAAGCAGACGGACGTCAGCGACTCGCTCGCAACCCAAGGACACCCAAAGGTTCTGGCGAGCGACTGAACACGAGTACGTCGCCCAGGCCGCAGCGAATCATCGTGTGCTCTCCGTCGAGGAAGAGTCGAGCGTCGCGCATCTTGCAGCGCAGCACCAAACGGGCGCCATCAGGCACCAGACCCTTCGCGAGATGCAGTCGACCTTTGCGAGGCGTGTACGGTTCTCGCACCACGAACTGCAGCGCGAGCGAACCGAAGGGGAGCACGCGGCCACCGGCGCTCTTTTGCGCAGCGGTCGATCCAGCGGCAGGGCCCACCCAAAAGCCGCTCGACTTCTGCTCTTCTTCGGTCGTTTTTTTGGCGCTCTTGACCAACGACAAGATGTATCGGCTCGTCGCAGCAGGAGACGCATGGCAGAAGAGCGCCTCGTTGAGCACGCGCCGATGAACGATTTCGCCGCCGAGCTCCACTTGCATCCGCGCGAGTTTTTGAGTGCGTAACTTGCCAGCGAGCGCGCTCTCGATTGCGTGAGGCACATCGGCCCGTGTCGCTGCGCAGAAAAATCCGACCGAGTCTCGCGGTGCGCTGTTGATCCCGAGGATGGGAGTTTTCGCGCCAACATGGTGCGACGCAGCGAGCAGCGTGCCGTCGCCACCGACAGTCACGACGAGATCGAATCGTCCACTCGGAAACCAGCGCCGACCATTGCTTGCAGCCTGCACGTATTTGGCGGCTACTTTGAGCCTCCGAAGTGTCGCTCGCACCGCATCGAGCGTGGCGTGATGATCGGCGTGAGCGGGGAGGAGTCGCGCCACGGTCGCGTCTTTTCGTTGGAGTAAACGTCGCGCGAGCGGATCGGTTTTGCCGTACGCGTCGTATGCGGATCGCTTCTCGACAACGAGAACTCTCATGGTCGCCTCGGCGCTGAGGGTTCGGGTTGTGCCAGAACTTCCGCGAGACGACGCAGACCAAGCTCGGTCTTGCCGTCGATGATTTCTCCCGCGGCGCACGCTTGGAGCGCACGCACCAGTGGCACATCGATCACCACACCGCCAAGCTCGAACGGCGAGCCGTCTTCCGCAGGCATGGTGCGCATCGTCGGATCGACCTCCGCGCGAAAAAACGTCTGCATCTCTGCGATGAGACCAGCAGCAGGCGCGACCGCCGGTCCAAGCGGGATGAGGTCGGTTTGCGAAACGACGAAACCAATCTCCTCGTGCAGCTCACGCGCACCGGCAATCAGCGGCGATTCGTCGGTCTCGACCAAACCTGCGGGGAGCTCCCAAAGAACTGCGTGTGCTCCTCGAAACGCGAGCGGGGGTCTCACGCATGAGCGCAAGTACACCCACGGCTCCTCCAAACGCATGTAGTATGCAACAATTACGACGGCATCGATGGCTTGCCTCGTGACAGCGCTGTAGGTGGCCGAGGCACGCCGCCCATCGACTTCGATGGCTACATGTCGATGGTCCAACACGAGAAACGGGGCAATGATGCTCGGGGTCGGTTGACTCTCGACGAGCACGTGGGGCGTCGTGGGCAAGATCGACACGAATTGAGCCTAATCTCCTCTCTGAGGAATGCCTATGGTTCTCGTGGCGTAGATCTCGCGTACAATGCCTTCTGTTAGTCTCGCGTCGTGGGTCGCAACCTAAGGGGCACGAAATTGCTCTGCGCGGTCCAAATGAGGAACTTTGGCTCGGGTCGTACGTCACAACGAATGCAGCACACAACGGTCCATGAGTTTCGGTCGGTACGCTCACTTCCTTCGAGCGTGCGGCACCGGCGATTCGTCGAAAGGACGACGCGATGAGTGAGCAACAGAGCGACAAGCCGACCGAACCGCTTCCGGTTGCGCCGCTCGATCCAGTCGCGTCCGATCCAGCCCCGGTGCCCGATCCAGTCAAGGAGCCCGCCACAGCACAGGCAGTCGGCGCGCTCGATCCGAGCGTCAAAGTTGGGCTGGTTCGCATCGACAGTCTCGCGGCAACCGCAGAACGTCGCATTCGGATTGGCCGAGCGTTGGCCTGGGGAGCCACTGCCGCGTGCGTGTCGCTTGCGAGCGCAGTCGTCACGCTTGCGCTCTGCAAGACGTCGATCATCAGCGACCCACACACCCGCATCGCTCTCATTGCCGAGGGGGCGTTGGTGCTCGTTGCGGCGCTTGCGGCTTATTTCAGGCCGTTGCCGATGCGAGCAGGCGCGGTCGCTCTCGACCGTCACCACAATCTTGCCGATCGATTGTCGTCTGCGATCTCGTTCGGACAATTGCCCAATGTCGCTCGCACGCCCTTCATGGAAGCCGCCATCGACGACGCCATCGCAGTGGTCAAGACGGTTCGTCCGAGCGAGGCAGTTCCCATTCGCGCGCCACGCGACCTCGCGGCGGTGGTCGGTCTTGGCATCGCTCTCGTCGCCGTTGCGTTGTTCGAGGTGCGTCAGCACAAGATCACATCGCAAAAGACTATCGATGCGGTCGAGGTCACCGCAGACGATCTCGACGCCATGCGCGAGTTTCTCAAACAACAAGAGCAAACGCAGCAGAGCGACGAAGCCAAAGAAGCCACACTCGAGTTCAATCAGTTGATTGAAGATCTGTCGGCCAAGCGACTCGATCGCACCGAAGCGTTTCGTCGCATGCAAGCGCTCGAAGACAAGTTGATGGAAGGCAGCGAAGCCGATCACAAGTCGCTGGAAGCAGCGCTCGAGAAGATCGGCGAAGAAATGAAGAAGGCCGAGCTGACCAAGCCTGCGGGCGAGGCGCTCGACCAGAAGAACCTCGTCGACGCAGACAAGCAGCTCAAAGACCTCGCCAAGAAGCTCCGCGAGCAAGGCAACAAGGTCGACAAGCAGCAGCTCGACAAGATGCGCGATGCCCTAAAAGCAGCCTCCGCAGACGCCGACAAGAACAAAGCAGAGCTCGAGAAAAAGCGCGACGAGCTCAAAAAAGAAGTCGACTTGCTCAAACAAAAGCAAGCCGCGGCGCAAGACGGCGGCGCCCCGCAGAACGACCAAGAAAAAAACCTGCTCGAGAAGAAAGAGCGCGAGCTCGACAAGCTCAATCAGGACAGCGCGCAAGCGGCAGGCACGTCACGCGAACTCGACAAGCTCGATCGGGATCTCGCGCAGGCGGCAGAAGACCTGATGAAAGATCTGGGTGCATCTGCGAACGATCTCGATCAAGGCGCCGAAGACATTAACCGCATGGCGCAAGAGCAAATGAGTCAAGAAGAGAAAGAGCAACTGCGCCAGAAGCTGCAAGAGCTCAAAGAGATGCTGCGTCAACAAGGGCAGGGCGGTCAGGGTCAGATGGTTCGACTCAAGACCTTCCAACAGCACGCGCATGGTCAAGGCGGCCAGGGCGGAGATCCGCAACAGGGGCAAGGTCAGCAGGGTCAAGGCGATCAGGGGCAAGGCCAGCAGGGTCAGGGGCAGCAGGGTCAGGGACAGCAAGGTCAGGGACAGCAGGGTCAGGGGCAGCAGGGCCAAGGACAGCAAGGTCAGGGACAACAGGGTCAAGGCCAGGGTCAGGGTCAAGGTCAGGGTCAGGGTCAAGGTCAGGGTCAGGGTCAGGGTCAGGGTCAAGGCCAAGGTCAGGAGACGTGGATTGTGGGAGCCAACGGCGAGAAGATTTTGATGATCTCGCGCGGCCAAGGCCAGGGTCAGGGACAAGGCAACGGGCAGGGTCAGGGTCAGAACGGCGGGGGCGGGCATGGCGGCGACCAGCCACACGGCGGTTCCGGCACTGGCCACGACGACAACCTTCAGGGCAAGGCCACCAACCCCAACATGGGCACCCAAGACACGCAGGTCGCTGGGCAAGACACGGGGCAAGGACAGTCGCGCAGTCAAGTCATCGAAGGCGCAGCAGAGCGCGGCTTTTCGAATCGCGGCTACACCAAGGTCTATCGCGAGTATCACACGGTCGCCGAAGAGGCGTTGAACAAGGATGAGATTCCGGGCGGCTATCGTTTCTATGTACGCCGGTACTTCCAGTTGATTCGTCCTCGCGACGGTGAGCCTCAATAGCGAATGCGCTCAGCCGCGCATCTAAGTATCATCCGGGCGACCTGAGTGATCCAAGCAGGCGGACGCGATGGCGCCGTCACCAATCTGAACGGGAGAGAACATGACTGAGCAAGACGCGAGCGCGGTGCGGGCGGAAGTCGAACAGTTTCGGCAGAGCATCACCGTGGTGCGCGATGAGATTGGCAAAGCGATCATCGGCAACAAAGAAGTCGTCGATGGCGTGCTCACGTGTTTGCTCGCCGGCGGTCACGCCCTGCTCGAAGGTGTGCCCGGCTTGGGCAAGACGATGCTGGTGCGTGCGCTCAGTGAAGTGCTGTCGCTTCAGTTCTCGCGCGTGCAGTTCACTCCCGATCTCATGCCGGCAGACATCATCGGCACGACGGTCATCGACGAGAAGTCGACTGGCGGCAAGGCCTTCTATTTCCGCAAAGGCCCAGTCTTCGCCAATATCTTGCTCGCAGACGAAATCAACCGCGCCACCCCCAAAACGCAGAGCGCTCTACTCGAAGCGATGGGAGAGCACCGCGTGTCGGTCGCCAACACGACCTACACACTCGAAGAGCCGTTCGTCGTTTTGGCGACGCAGAACCCACTCGAAATGGAGGGCACGTACCCTCTGCCCGAGGCCCAGCTCGATCGATTCTTGTTCAAACTCCACGTGCCGTTTCCCAATCGCGAAGACCTGCATGCCATCTTGGATCTGACGACAGGCGCGGCACCTGAGCGACCGAAAGCGGTGCTCGATCAGAAGCGGATTTTGGACATGCAACAACTCGTGCGACGGGTTCCAGTCGCACGTCATGTTCAGGATTATGCAATTCGCGTGGTCTTGGCGACACACCCTGACGGTCCAGACGCGCCTGCTCTGTGCAAACAGTTTGGTCGTGTTGGCGCTTCTCCGCGCGGCGCGCAATCGGTCCTCTTGGCAGCAAAAATTCGGGCGCTTTTCGAGGGGCGATTCGCGGCCAGTGTCGACGACGTGCGCGCGGTGGCTCACCCAGCGCTCCGCCATCGCATTCTTCTCAACTTCGAAGGCGAAGCAGAAGGCGTGAAGACCGATCAAGTGATCGACGCAGTGCTCAAAGAACTCGCAGAAGGCAAAGCCGGCATTTCGGACAAGTCCGAGAAGAAGGGCGGAGCGGCCGTTGGGGTTGCTTGATA
>JAYVXK010000670.1:0-5340 GCA_043785265.1 Myxococcales bacterium
CGCGACTCCCATCATCGACAACTCGAGAGTCACCCACTCGTCGAAAGTCTGCACGCGTTCATACAGGCGGCCGTTGATGTAGATCGTGGGCGTTCCGGCTACTTTTAGGTCGTCGGCGAGTTTTCTATCCTGTGTGAGTCGGTCTGTGGCCACGGTCCCCTGCATGTCTGCGCGGAACTTCACGACGTCCAAACCTAGCTCGCGTGCATAGCCTTCGAAGTCGCTCTGATCGTATTTGTCTGGGTTGGCGAAGAGTCTGTGGTGCATCTCCCAGAACTTGCCTTGCTGCCACGCTGCGATCGCGGCACGCGCTGCTGGTTCTGCATGAGCGTGACCCGACAGCGGCATGAACTTGTAGATGAAACGAATCGCCTCTCTGTGATCTTCGATCAGTTTGTCGAGCACAGGCGCGGTGGCTTGGCAGTGCGGGCACTCGAAGTCCGCAAACTCGATGATCACGATTGGCGCGCCAGAAGGACCGATTGCAGGCGAATCAGCGAGCGGAACGTTCTTGACCTTGTCGGCGTCGAAGCGATTGTGAAAGCTCTGTTCGACCATGTCGCGGGTGGCGCCGTCGCGGACACCCTTGAGGATCATTTTGGCGGCGGGCAGACACTTCTGACACGCGCGTTTTTCGCGTACGCACTGCGCGATCGGTACAGGAGTATCCGAGCAAGGCGCGAGCAGCTCGGAGACGTACTGCGACCACTCCTTCTTCTCGCGCGAAGTGAGCGAACTCGTGTCGACCTCGGGGAGGTTGACGTCTGCTACCGCAGGCGGGTCTTTCGTCGCTTCGCCAGTGGACTGCCCACGACAGGTGGAGCCTCCAGAGAACAGGCCGAACCCAATCAAAAACCAAGCTTTCGCAGACGACATGCTGACGGCCGCGGAGCCTAGTTCAGGTCATGCCGCAGGTCCACCGTCGACCGGACCGATGGATCAGAGAACGATCTTTTCGTGGCGGACGAGTAGCTCGAGCGCCCGCTCCATCATGGCGCGCGCCTGCGCCGTATGCTCATGAAGGGCGCGATGAACGGCGGCGTCGGCGTCGTTCTTGTTCTCGCAACCCTCGGAATAATCTTCGAAGCTCATGAGCGACAAAAGCAAACTCGACAAATGGTTCGGACACTCACACTGAACGGCGCTCTCGATCTCGGCGAGGCGGCCAAGTTGCGCGGTGGTGAAGGTTCGTGCGGGAATACCAGGCGGGCTCGCGGCAGCGGTCATTGGCTTGTCCTCGGGTGACAGAATGGATCGCACGAGCACGCCTAGCATTTGCATTCGCAGGCCACCGAGCGAGATGGGCGACTTCACCGCTTTGCGGCCGTCTCGCCCAAGCTCGTCGACGAGGTCGCGGCGAGCAAAACGATAGAGCGTGATCACCAGCTCCGCGTTCGACTTCGCCTGCAGCTTGCGCAAACGGCCCACGGGGTCGTTGCCAAGACTGTCGAGGTCGACCACGAGGACCGTTGGCTTGACGCGGGGCAACACGCTCTCGAGATCGTCAACCGAGGCGCCTTTCCAAACTACATCGATGCCCTCGAGCTCGTCAGGACGCTCGGTGATCTGATGGGGCAACACGGGGTCGAGGATCGCCAATCTCACCATGCCGCAAATAGATGCCGAATCGCCGGACCGGTTGCGGCCTCAGCCAGACGTTCTCACCATCGCGTGCTCTTTGCACCTTGCTCACGCTCGCGTTAGGGTGCCCTCACTTTGCGGAGTATCGTGTGCCGCTACGCGAGCCAAGCTGAGCTGCGTCGCGCTTCCGACGGCGCAGACCACGAGCTCGTCCTGCCCGAAGGCGAAACTGTCGTTGACGGCGAGTGGCTGCTCGCGATCATCGAGGTCGGACGCGCACGAAGAGCGACGGCCGCGGCCGCACGAGCGGTGGTCCATGGGACCACCGCGTTTCTGCTCTTCGAACCGCGCGACTGGGAGCGGATCGCTGATCTTGCAGGAGCTCCGAGTGTCCAGGCGCAGGTCGATGACGCTCCCCTAACCGATCGATCTCCAACGAGTTCGCGACGCGGGCGTGCGTCGACCTTGCCACGACAGAGCTTGGTCGCCGCCCCGCCCAACGCACGGGTGCTTCTGGTCGATGACGACGAAGGCATTCGTGAGGTGGTGGGTGCCATGCTCGAAGCCGTGGGGTTGAGCGTCACGAGCGTGGTCAGTGGGGAGCAAGCTCTCGAAAAACTCGTGCGCGCGTTCGACCTCGTGGTCCTCGACTGGACGCTTCCTGGAATCGGTGGACTCGAGTTGTGTCGCGAAATCCGCAAAAATCAGCCTTCGCGTGAGATTCCGATCTTGTTTCTCACGGCAAACGCCTCGTCGAAGGACGTGGTCGCAGCGTTCGCGGCAGGCGCGGACGACTACGTAGTCAAGCCCTTCCGCGCACCTGAATTGGGAGCGCGGATCTTTGGTCTTCTGCGGCGCGCGCGAATGGCCGCGGTATGAGCAACGCGATCAACACGGGCTCCGAGCAACGATCGCATCGCGGGGCCAAGCATGTGATCGCGGTCGGCGGCGGCCGCGGTGGTGTCGGAAAGAGCCTCATCGCAGGCAGTCTGGCGATCTACTTCGCGCAGCTCGGAAAGTCGGTCGTCCTCGCTGACGCAGACGCGACAGGCGGCAATCTGCACGCGCACTTTGGTTTGCGAGCGGCCAAACACGAACCCTCACTCGAACGAACTGCGCTCACTGCGATCGAAGATGCTCTCGTGTCGACGTTGGTGCCAGGGCTGTCGCTCTTGCCGGCGCCGCACGACTCTGTCGACCCGGTGACGATGCAGCGCACGGGGCGCAAAGCGCGCTGGCTCGCGCGTCTGCGTGCGTTGCCGGCCGAGTACGTGGTGATCGACGTGGGGCCGGGACACGGAGCGTTTCAACTCGACGTACTCGCGGCGTCAGACATGGCCATCGTCGTAGCGGTGCCAGAACCTCCTGCCATCGAAGCGACCTATCGCTTCGCAAGAGCCTCGTTTTTGCGACGTTTGCGACGTCTCGTGCGGGACGACAAATTGCGCGGTGCTCTCATCGAACGCGCCGTGCGCGAGTTGGGCGCGCTGCCGCCACCTATCGAACTGGTGCGTGCACTCTCGAAGATGGATCGCTTGCTGAGTGAGACTGCATGGGTCGAGGCGAGACGCTCTCCACTGTATCTCGTGGTGAATCAAACGAGAGTGCGCAGCGATCTGGAAGTGGGCAACCAGATGAGCGCATTGGCCTCGCGCCACTACGGGATTCCGCTCGAGGAGCTGGGTCACATCGAGCAAGACGACACGGTCTGGCTCGCAGTGCGGCGCAATCGGCCCTTGCTCGTCGATAGTCCGGCGTCGAAGGCCGCACGCAATGTCGAACGCATCGCGCGGCGCGTTCTTGCGCTCCTCACGACGGTAGAGAGCCGTCCCGCACCACCTCCTCCGCTCAATCTCGTTGCGCCGTCGCTGTATGACGTGCTCGGTGTTTCGCGCTCGGCCTCGGACGAGGACATTCGGCGCGCCTTCAAGAAGCAGCGCGAAGTCTATGGGCCAGGCGGCCTGGCCACTTCGTCGTTGCTCACCGATGCATTGCTCGCTGCCGAACTCGCGCGCGTGGACGAGGCTCACGACACGTTGCTCGACCCAGTGCGAAGACGCGCGCACGATCTGTCGATGTTCCCGGATGTCGCCGACGAGCCGAAGCCGAGTGCACGCCCAGCGCGGCCAGCCCTGGCGGCCGAGCAATTGATGCTCCAAGCAGAGCTCGCGCGTGAAATCGGTCCGGACACGGAGTTCACCGGCGCGCTCATTCGCAAGGTGCGCGAGTCACAAGGAATCGATCTCGCGGAGATCGCCAGCCACACCAAAATCTCGAAGACCCACCTGACGGCCATCGAAGAAGAATCGTTCTCCACGTTGCCGGCGGTCGTCTACGTGCGCGGGTTCGTCACCGAGCTCGCAAAGTTTCTGCGCCTCGACGCCGCCCAAGTGCAACGCAGTTACTTGCGGCGAATGCGCGAGCGCATGATCGATGGCGACCGTGGATGATGCACGCCTGAGCAAACCCGAAGCGCCCAGATCGTCCACGGATCTCCCGTTCGGCGTCGCGTTGTTTTTTCTCGCGCTCGCTCCGCGACTCTTCGTCGCAACGCGCTTTGCAGGCGAGCCCGTGAGGGACGGTCACTATTACGATTTTGGCGCGCGACGAATCGCGGCTGGTTTTGGCTACTCCGACGATGTGCTCGTGGGCGGCGAGCTCCAGTGGCATCCGTGGTGTCACTATCCCGTTGGGTACAGCGCGTTCTTGGGCGGTCTGTATCGCGTGTTTGGGTCGGACTTGCGCGTGGCTGCGATCGGCGACGCCGTGGTTGGCGCTCTACTCGCGGTCGTGACTTGGCTCTTGGCGCGACACGCCCTCTCTCCGATACGCGCACGCGTGGCGGGGGCGCTCGTCGCGTTCCATCCAGGCCTCGTGCTCTACGCGGCGCTGGTGATGACCGAACCACTCGCGGCATTGCTCACTCTGGCGGCGTTCTGGCTTGCTGCGCGTGATTCCAAAGTGTGGCGTGGGTTGATCGTCGGCGCGTTGGCGCTTGGTGTGGCAGCGCTGGTGCGACCTCAAGCACTCTTGTGCGCGCCGTTTTTGGCCCTCGTCGTCACACGAGATCGGCAAGGCAACCTCCGCCCGAAGAGCCAGCATGCGACAAACCAGTGGAAAATCAGGCTCGGCGCAGTGGCAGTCGCGTGTGCGCTTGCGCTCGTTGCCGTGCTTCCGTGGACCGCGCGCAACTGTGCACGCATGGACGGGTGCGCTCTCGTCAGCACCAACGCGGGCTGGAACCTAGCGATCGGCGCGTTCCCGCGGGCAACCGGTCGCTTCGAGATATTGCGATCGAGCGATGGCTGTCGCGATGTCACGGGGCAGGTTCAACAAGATCGATGCTGGCTTCATTATGGCATCGATCAAATCGAGCAACATCCAGTGCACTGGCTCGCGCTCTTGCCAAAGAAGCTCGCCTTCACGTTTGATCACGAATCGTTTGCGGTCGAGTACCTGCACGAGGCCCGGCCAAGCGCATGGCCCGAATCGAAACGCGTCGCCGGTCGGGAGCTCATGACGCTGGTGCATCGTCTGCTGCTTTGCGCGGCTGCGCTTGGTGCGGTTGCGTTCGTCACGCGCGGGCGAGGACGCGTCGTACAGGGCGTGCTTGCAGCAGTCGTCGCTGCACTTGTGGTGTTCGCAATCAACGCTGATTCGCCTACTTTTTGGCCACTTGCGGTGTTCGTGTGCGTTGTTCCTTGGTTGCCGTTGCCGGGCGCACCTGCGCGTTCCCCTGCACTCTTGATGTCGCTCGCG
>JAYVXK010000671.1:0-1551 GCA_043785265.1 Myxococcales bacterium
AAGATCGGCGCCGAAGTCAAAGGCTGGAACCCGCTCGACTTCATGGAGAAGAAGAAGGTCAAAGAGATGGGCCGCTTCTGCCAGTTCGGTTTCGCCGCTGGCACTCTCGCGATCAAAGACGCGGGTCTCGAGCTGACCGAAGAAGAAAAAGAAGAAGCAGGCTGCTTCGTGGGTGTCGGACTCGGCGGTCTCGAGTGTCTCGAAGAAGCCAAGCGCGTCATCTTGGAAAAAGGCCCACAGCGAGTCAGCCCCTATGCGATCCCTGGCATCATCGCGAATCTCGCGGCCGGCCAAATCTCGATGGCGCATGGACTCAAAGGTCCTTCGTATTGCAACACGAGCGCGTGCTCGAGCGGCGCGCACTCACTCGGTGAGGCGGCCGAGTGGATTCGACGCGGTCGCGCGCAAGTGATGGTCGCCGGCGGCGCGGAAGGCACGATTTCGCCGGTCGGAATCGGCGGCTTCGAAGCGATGTTGGCGCTCAGCAAACGCAATGACGATCCCACGCGCGCGAGTCGACCGTTCGACAAGGGCCGCGATGGCTTCGTCGTCGGCGAAGGCGCAGGCATCATGGTGCTCGAGAGTCTCACGCGAGCCAAAAAGCGCGGCGCTCGCATTTACGCAGAGCTCACGGGCTATGGCGCATCGAGCGACGCGTTCCACCTCACGCAGCCGACTCTCGAAGGACCGCAGCGCGCGATCAAGATGGCGCTCAAAGACGCGCATCTGAACGTAGACCAAGTCGACTACGTGAACGCGCACGGCACTTCGACGCAAATCGGAGACGTCAACGAATCACGCGCGATCGCAGCCGTATTTGGTGATCACGCGACGAGCAAAAAACTTTGGGTGAGCTCGACCAAGTCGATGACAGGTCACCTGCTCGGAGCCGCTGGCGCGTTGGAGAGCGCGGTGTGCGTGCTCACGATCGCCGAAGGTCGCGTGCCTCCCACGATCAATCTCGACGACCCCGATCCCGAGTGCGTGCTCGACTACGTGCCGCACGAAGCGCGCGAGCGACGCATCAACCACGCAGTGAACAACTCGTTCGGTTTTGGCGGAACGAACGCGACCCTAGCGTTCTCTCGCTTCGAGGCGTGAGTTGCGCTGCCCCTTTTGTGCTCACACCGAGAGCAAAGTGATCGACTCGCGAGCCTCTGCGCCTGCGGACGTGATTCGTCGTCGTCGCGAGTGCGAGAGCTGCGCGCGTCGCTTCACGACTTATGAGCGAGTCGAGGACGTGGTGCCTGCCGTGGTGAAGAAAGACGGACGTCGCGAACCGTTCGATCGACAAAAGGTCATGGCGGGTTTGTCGCGCGCATGCGAAAAAAGGCCTGTTTCACGGGAGGCGCTTGACGCGCTCGTCGACCGTGTGGAGCGATCTCTCATCGACTCGGGAGACAAAGAAGTCTCTGCGCGCATGATCGGCGAACGCGTGATGATCGAGCTCGGTACTGTGGATGACATCGCCTATGTGCGCTTCGCGAGTGTGTATCGATCGTTTCGAGACATCTCCGAGTTGCGCGCAGAGGTCGAGCGCGTGGACGGTCA
>JAYVXK010000672.1:0-1551 GCA_043785265.1 Myxococcales bacterium
CTATGGCGACGTGCACAAGAAGAGACTGGAGCTGATTGCGCAACTCCAGGATCGAGGCTTGCGCATCGATGCCCTTCGCGACTTGTGCGCAGGAATCGATCGCGGAGACGTGGACCTTGGCGAGTGGCTGGGCATCGAGACGGAGCTCGCCGCGTCCTGGGCGAACGATCAGAGCCGCACGCTCACCGAAGCCGAACTCCACGAACTCGCGGGTTCCAAACGCCCAGGCCTTTTTGCTGATCTCTGTCGTGCGAAGATCGCCGAGCGAAAGGGAGAAGTCTTCTTCGTGCCCAGCCCAGCCCTCCTGTCTCTCGCGATGCGCCTCGAGGGTGCTGGTGTGGATCTCGAGACGTCGACCGAGCTGGCATCGTTGCTGCGCAAACATCTCAAGCGCGCAGTCGAAGACCTCGTGAATGTGTTCGTCAAACGCGCGCACGCGGGAGAGGTCGATGCGCGCGACCCGAAGAAGGTGTTCCGAGCGCTGCGCCCTGCGAGCATCGAGGCTGTGCGTGTGATCTTCGGACGCGAGATGGAGCGCCAGATGCGCAAGCTCCTCGAGTCCGGAAAGTTGGCCACACTTCCGGCGCGCGCACGCAAAGCCCGCAAACGCTGATAATCAGCCCGATCGGTCAACGATACGCAACGGTAAAGTCGTCGTCTTGCACACTGCAGAAGAGCTTGGGGTCCTTCTTCAATCTGCACCAGGCAACACCGATCTCGGCCGGGTTGGTGAGGAAGATCCTGCCGAGGTGCATGCCGTCGCGAGGCTCGGGTGAGTACTTCACGAAGAAGCAGTCGTCTCGCGCGAGGAACTCCTCGAGCACGCCAATCAGATAGGCGCGATCGGTGGCCACCAAGCAAAGCTTCTTCTGGCAATAGTAGCCTTTGGCGAACGCGGGCCCGTCCGCGCATTGATAGCCGTTCTCCTCGTAGAAGGTCATGTCCCCAGCCTACTACGACCGCCCCGCGACGAACTCGAACTCTGCCTCTTTGGCGATGTAAGGCACGTAGCGGAAGTCGCGAATCGACTTCACGCGACCCGCTTCGAACTCCAGCAAGATGAAATACGCGGGTTGGTCGGCACGTGCCACATAGGCCGCGAACGCGAGCTGACCTTCCAAGCGCACGACACGCAGGCTGACGGCCGCCTTCTCGTAGCGGCCGAAGTACATGCCAACCTGCTTGCCGCGACGTTGCGACTTGGACACGAGATCGAGACGGCAGTCGTCGCTCACCAGCGCGCGAACACCATCCCAGTCACGCGCGTTGAACAGACTTGCGTAGCGATCGAGCTCGGCGTGGGTCGCCGTGGCAGTCTTGGCTTCATCTTCCAAAGACCGCAATTTTCCGCCTCCGCGTGAGAGCGCAGCCTTTACCGCCATGATTGTGGTCCCCATGGTTTCCGCAGTCTCCTCGAGAGAATGCCCGAGTACGTCCTTCAAAATGACCGCGCTCCGTTGGGTCACCGGCAGTGAAAGAAAACGTGCGAGGGCGGCGCGAACGATGAGCGGATCAGGCTTGTCATCGAAGTGGGCGATGTCTTCCACCTCG
>JAYVXK010000673.1:0-5335 GCA_043785265.1 Myxococcales bacterium
GGAAGTTTGGCGAGGTGTGGACCGCCCGACTCGCCGCTCTGTCCGTCTGACGAACCGTCGTCGCTCGCGCCATCTTGCGATGTCGGAGGGTTGGTGTTCGAGCTGCCGCAGCCCGCAAACGATGCACCCATGAAGGCCAAAACGCCTGCGCCAACCGCAGCGCCAGCAACCAAGAAGACACGAATGGAACTCATGTCCGATCAGAGGTGCAGCCAGCATGCCTGAGAGGCAGTGCCGTGAATGCGCCGAATCAAGACCTTCGGATGGACCTCGCGGTGTTCACTCAGCAGTCTGCGATGAACCCACGCAGGTTCACCACGCGCTGACTGCTGTGATCCGCCCGTCGACCACGAGTCCGTTTTGACAACAGGCCGTGCCGCTCCCACTGACAGCGACCAGCTTGATCGCGGAGCAAGTCATCGGCTGAAAAGTCACGTGGCAGCCGTTGGTCATCGCAGACCCCGCGCATGCCTTGCCGACCGTGCTGATGGTGCCGACTTTTTTTGCGTCGCAGTAGACGTCCCAGACTGCTTGGCAGTTCGCTGAAGTAAGATAGGTACCAATGCCCACGTGATCGATGCACGCCGTGGTGCCGCCGCACACCAGCGTGGCATTCGGCGCCACGAAGCTCGCGATGTTGGCACCGTTCTGCTGCGAGACGTCTTGCGGGCATGGGTTGCCCGACGTGCAGCCAGGAGGAGCTGTCGTCATCGAGTTGAACAGCTGCCGACTGCCAGTTGGCGTGCAAACCGCGACGCACTTGCCACCCTCGCACACGGGCGTCGCCCCGCTGCACGCAACGCCACAGGCTCCGCAGTTGTTAACATCGGCCAGCACATCGCTGCATTTGTTGTTGCAGAACATCTGGCCACCAGGGCAGCAGTGTCCCACCGCACACCATTCGCTCGCGCTGCAGGCCGTCGTGCAGGAGCCGCATCGATCGTGGAAGTTCTGAGTGTCGTAGCAAACTCCGTCCGCACACTGGGTCATTCCCTGGGGACAAGCGAGTGAGCACTTGGACGAGGTGCACGCGGGTGTGCCTGAGTTCCAGCCTGATCCGCCATCGTACGGAACCCCAGCTTCGAAGTTGTTCGGACCGGGAGCGAGCGATCCGGCGTCGGCGATTTTGCATGCCGTCGTGCAACTGCCGCAGTGCTTTGGATCGGTCGCTGGATCAGAACACGTTGCCGCACCCGCGTCTCCCGCACAACGCGTGAGCGGAACGTCACACTGGGCTTTGCACACACCCGCGGAGCAGACTTCGGTCGGTCCGCACGCTGTGTCGCACGCGCCGCAGTGCGCCGGATCAGTCTTCACGTCGAATTGCGGACAGGCGTCGCGCGGCTGCCCCGGATCAATTCCCAAGATCGTGGCGCAACCAACCAACCCAAGGACTGTGGCTGCGACGGCAGCACTCCAACGCATGGAAAAGAGGATAACACGCTCACCGAAGCAAGTTAACGCGCCTGATCCTCTAGTGCGTCATGAAACCATCGGATCGGAGCGGGGACGGGAGCGGGAGCGGGCGCAGGAACAGGGACGGGTGCGGGGACCGGGACCGGGACGGCGGACGGGAACGGGGACCGTGATTGTCAGAACGTCGAAGTCGGGAAGGCGTCGCCTGGCTTTGCGAACAAGTAGCCTTGCATCAGATCGCACCCCGCTTGCGCGAGTTCCTCACGCTCTGCTGCGACCTCGATCCCTTCGCCCGTGACGATGATGCCCAGCTCCTTCGACATGGTGATCATCGTTCGCACGAGCACCTGCTTGGTGGGTTCTTTGTGGATGTCTCGCACGAGAGCCATGTCCAGCTTCACGACATCAGGCTGCAGCAGCGCAAAACTCGTGAGCCCAGCGTAGCCAGCTCCGAGATCGTCGATCGCGATACGGAAGCCGAGCTTGCGGAGGGCGGCGATGCGAAGGCGAACGTCACGAATGCCGTCCATCGACGCGCGCTCTGTGATCTCCAAAACGACGCGGTGCGCGACTGCTGCAAGCGGAGTGTCCGTCGCGAATAGATGATCGTCGAGCAAATCATTGGGGTGCAAATTGAGGAAAAGCGAAACCTCCTCGGGGAGTCGACCGAGCGGTTCGACTGCCTTCGTCCGAATGGCCCTTCCCAAGTCATGGACCCTGCCCAGCCTTTCGGCCGCGTCGAGGACCGCCCCAGGGTGTGGAAGGCTGGGCTCTCGCGAACGCAGCAGCGCTTCGTAAGCAAAGACACTGCGGTTCGACCACGACACGATGGGCTGGTAGGCGATGTACAAAGAATCCATCGCGCGCTCGAAGCTCGTTGCGAGTCCTGCGCGGTCGCCGACGAATCGATCGACGCCGCCCGCCAGTTCGAGCGCTTGCCGCTTGGCCTTTGCGATGCGATGCAGACACACCGCGTCCTGCGTGACCTTGACCAGCGCTTGCAGTTCGATGGGCTTGGTGAGATATCGCAGCGCGCCGAGCGCCATCGCAGCCATGGCCGTGTCCACGGAAGGCGCGCCAGTGATCATGATGACCGGAACATCGAGGTCGTGCGCTCTGACCCGCTCGAGCAATTGGATGCCGTTCATCCCCGGCATGTCGATGTCACTGAGGATCACATCGAACGAGTTCTGCTCGAGGGCGCCTACAGCGGTCGCACCGTCCAACGCCGTTTCGACGCGAAATCCGGCCGCAGAGAGAGCGCGCGCATGCACGCGAAGCAGAGCGTCCTCGTCGTCGACTACAAGTACTCGGGGTCCGTCGTGATCAGTCTTCATCTCGTGCACTCCTTAGGAGATCCTGTCGGCTTGGGCTGTCGAGTACCTCACGCACCTTGATCGCCAACGCAGCAGGGGTGATTGGCTTTTGCAAGTAGGCGATCTCCGCTTCGAGAACTCCGTGGCGGACGATGCTGTCATCCGTGTACCCAGACATGCACAATACCTTCATGTTGGGCCTCGCGCTCGCGAGTCTCTTGGCGAGCTCTGGACCGCTCACCTGAGGCATGACCACATCACTGAGCAGAAGGTGGATGACCCCAGGATGTCTCTCCGAGTGCATCAGCGCTTCGCCGGCGTTGCGTGCTTCGATCACTTTGTAGCCGTTGCGTCGAAGGATGCCGCGAGCCACGGCGCGTACCTGGTCGTCGTCCTCGACGAGAAGGATCGTCTCGTAGCCCTGAAGGTTGGTCGGCGTTTCGTTGGCTGGTGCGATGAGATCGACTGTTGCGTCTACCCGAGGGAGGTAGACCTTGAAGGTCGTCCCTTTCAACGGCTCGCTGTAGACCCACACGCTTCCGCCGCTTTGATTGACGATTCCGAACACAGTCGACAGTCCGAGTCCCGTGCCTTTGCCGGTGCCTTTCGTCGTGAAAAATGGCTCAAAAACGCGCGCCAAGATCGCCTTATCCATGCCCACACCCGTGTCGGACACCGCGAGCATGACGTGCGGCCCAGGCTTCACGCCGTGGTGCTCTCGCGCGTAGGTCTCGTCGAGGACGACATTGGCCGTCTCCATGGTGAGCTTGCCGCCTTTGGGCATCGCGTCTCGAGCATTCACGACGAGATTCATGATGACCTGATCCATGCTTCCGCGATCGACGCGCACACGTCCAAGCGCCTTCGCGGGCAGCGAGACGAGGTCCACATCTGCACCGACGATGCGCTGGAGCATCTTGTCGATCCCGACGAGCACTTCGTTCAGGTCGATCACCTTGGGCTCGATCACTTGTTGCCGGCTGAACATGAGTAGTTGCTTCGTCAGGTCGGCGGCGCGTGTCCCAGCCTTCCGGATCTCCTCGACGTCTGCGCGCATGGGCTCGCCCGGTTTGAGCTCGGTCAGGAGCATCTCGCCGTAACTCAAGATGACAGACAACACGTTGTTGAAGTCATGCGCGATGCCGCCGGCGAGTCTGCCGATGGCGTCCATTTTTTGCGATTGCCGGAGTTGATCTTCCAATCGGAGGCGCTCGCTCACATCGCGTCCGATGCACAAGACGTAGCGATCGCCCCCAAATTCGACCACCGTTCGAGAGAGTTCGACCCGGACCGTGTTGCCATCTGCGCGATGAAAACCCATCGAGGCGATCAGGCCGTTTCCACCTTGGACGACCGCTTGGTCGTATTCCGATCCGCTCGGAGCGAGATTGTCTGCAAGTGCGAAGTCAGTCAGTCGACGCCCGACGATCTGCGCGAGCGGGGCGCCGAGGAGTCTCTCCCAGCCTCGGTTCGCCTCGACGATGACGCCATTGGGAGTCGATAGACTGATTGCGTCGCGAGCGCTCTCGAAGAGGACGCGGTAGCGCTCTTCGGCAGAAGTCAGCTTCGAGAACGTCCGGCTCAAAGCGAGCGCCTGCCCGAGTTGCGTGGCGACAGATCGTGCCGCGCGCACGGCAGACTCCCCCTCCGCTCCGGCGAGGTCGGTGCCGTTCGACGCAAGCAGAAGTACGCCGAGTGCTTCGTCGCGCGCCACGATAGGCACGATCAGCGCCGATGCCGCACCCAGTGCTTCGAGCAACGCCTCGCCCCGATGCCCAGCCTCGAGCGATGGAATCATCAGGCAACCCAGGCTGGTCGCAAGAAGAAGAGTCTCCGAGTACGGCTCCCAATGGAGCTCGGTCTTTGATCCGACGTGGGCTTTGAGGGTGAGGCCACCGTCGTTCGCACGGAGAAGAATCGCTCCCACCGACATGCCGGCGGCGTCCAGACACTTCGATAGCGTATCGCCCAGTGCGCTCTCCGGATCGCGTTGGCGAGCGAGCGAGTCCGAGAGACCATCGAGCACCGAGAGGGCAGAAGCCTGGAGCGACACGCGCCGCGCGAGGCCGACACTGATGTTCGCCTGTCGCTCGAGCTGGTGAGAGATGCGACGCAAGTGCGCCGCCTCCAAGTCGTCTACTCGAGGCGCCACGGGCGGTGTGATGGGCGAGTCGATCGCGTCGAGAACGGCACGAACGACCGCATCGAAACCGCCCGTGCGCGAGACGTACCGAGTTGCGCCAAAGCGCGCGGCAAGGTCGCGATCGTCATCTTCCAGGTAATGGGCCGACATGAGAACGATCGGCACCTTGGCGAGATGCGGATCGCCACGAATCGCCTTGCAGACCGTGAATCCGTCCATGTGCGGCATGAGCACGTCGCTGAGGATCACGTCTGGCTTTCGCTCGCACGCCATGCGAAACGCCGCGGCACCATCCTCTGCCAGCAGCACCTCGAAGCCTGCGCCAGAGAGAGCGAGCTGCGCGAGCTTGCGCTGCATGGGATCGTCGTCTGCTACGAGAACGGTTCTGCCCGAATGCGGAGGTCGCTTGGTGGGATGACCCACGTAGCGTTCGACGACCTCGATGAGGCGTGAAAGCTCC
>JAYVXK010000674.1:0-16306 GCA_043785265.1 Myxococcales bacterium
GTCGAGGATTGCACGTGTATCGCTTCGCCGACTCGATCACCGACTTGTCGTGCGGTGTCTCGTCTCAACTAGAGGTCGCTCTGGTCACGGCAACACGGATCGCTATCTACCAATGGCTCTACGCCTTTCGATTCATGACACTCAGCGGATGGCATGCGTGGGTGTTCGCCTTCGTGGGTGTCGACTTTCTCTATTATTGGTGGCACCGCGCCTCGCACGAGATCAACTTTTTCTGGGCTGCGCATGTCGTCCATCATCAAAGCGAGGACTACAACTTGGCCGTCGCGCTTCGCCAAGCAGTGACCACTGGGTGGACATCCCTTCCATTTTATTTGCCACTCGCGATGCTCGGTGTGCCTCTCGGAGTGTTTCTGATCATCCACGCCCTCTCGACCCTCTACCAGTTTTGGATCCACACTCAATTGGTCAAAAAGATTGGCGGGCCGCTCGACTACATCCTGAATCTTCCACATCACCATCGCGTGCACCACGCCATCAATCCTGAGTACCTAGACAAGAACTACGCCGCGACGCTCATCGTGTGGGACCGGCTCTTTGGAACGTATGCCGAAGAAAAAGCCACTTGCGTCTATGGCATCACGCAGCCCCTCGCGAGCTTCAATCCGGTTTGGGCGCAAGTGCACTACTGGATCGAACTGGTGCAGAAGACCTTCACTCTCGAGGGGCTCGATCGCGCGCGCGTCTGGGTCGCGTCTCCCGCGTGGAAGCCGAAGGGTACGGTCGTCACGCCAGTCAATCTTCAAGAGCGAGTGAAGTACGACGTGGTCGTCGATGGGAAGACCAAACTCTATGTGAGAATTCAGTACATCGTGCTGTTGGCGCTGACGTCTGTCGTGATGCTCCTCAAAGCCACCATCCCATGGGCCGCGCTCGTTGTCGGATGTCTCTCGATCGCAGGTGGATTGACATCCTTAGGTGGATTGCTCGAAAAAAAACGCTGGGCTTGGCCGCTCGAGTTCGGCCGCATGGGTGGCTTGGTCGCAGCGCTTGCGTTGCTGATCGTTCACTGAGCCCCCTCCCGACCTCCCCCACGTTCGTAGGGGAGGAGAAGCGTACTGGCTCGTCGCGGATCGCTTCTCCTCCTCCCCCATGGCCATGGGGGAGGTCGGGTGGGGGCTACGTTTTCGGTGGATACACGCAGCGGAAGCCAATGCCGTGACTGCGCTGGCTCGGAGCCGCCTTGAATCGGAAGGTAGGGCGCGCCCACTCTGGGAAGGTCGCATTCCACGCGCCGCCACGAATCACGCGCTCGGTGCCAGTGGCTGGACCCTTAGGGTCGTCTTGAGTCGTGTGAGTGTCTGAGCCATAGGGCGCGTAATAGTCGGCGGTCCACTCCCACACGTTGCCCACCACGTCTTCGATTCCGTAGCGCGATTTTCCCGCGGGAAATGAGCCCACCGGTGCGGTCGCGACCCAGTGGTCGTCCGTCGAGTACATGCTGCCGGGGAAGTCTGCTTCGACTTTGTTTTCTTTGGCCCACGCCAGACACTCAGCACCGCATGCGTTGCCTGTTGTCGAACTCGGCGCGTCGTCTCCCCAAGGATACGAGCGACCATCAGGTCCGCGCGCAGCGAACTCCCACTCGGCCTCTGTGGGCAGCCGCCCGTGCTGCACTTTGCAAAACTTGTCGGCTTGTTCGTAGTCGACGCAATTGATGGGATGCTTCGCGTGCGCTTCTGGTTGATTCATGTTGCACAGCGGATCATAAGCCTTGTGCTGAATCACGCTGAGACCAGGTACTTGGTTTTCTTTGTCTGCTCTTAGACAGTTGCCATTGTTGGCGCACGCGCGGTAGCGCTCCACCGTAACCTCGAACCGATCCATACAATAAGGAGTCAACATGATGGGGTGCGCGGGCATCTCGTTTTCGAGGTACTTCTTGTCAGCCGGTGGATGATCCGTGCCCATGTAAAACGACCCCGCGGGGACGAGCACAGTGTCGCCGCCGCAGGAACCAGCCGGATTCGGAGGCATCGCCGCCGAGACGGAAGGCGAGACTGAAGGCGAGGAAGACGCCACGGTGGTGGGCGATCCCTTGGATCGACCGAAAGCAAAGTACCCACCTAATCCAGCAACAGCCCCCACGCCCACGAGGACGAATGGTAACCAAGGTCTCGCACTCGGAGGCTGCGCCGTGACCGTCGAACTGGGCGAAGCGACCATCGGAGTAGACGTCGAGGGTGCCAATGCAGTCGCACCCAACGGATTGGTGTCTGTCGCCGCAGGTAGTTTGCCGCTCGACAAATCCTGAGGAGCACGGATGGGCGCCATCGAAAGAGCCTCTCGAAGCGCGTTCCAAAAGTCGCCTGCCGTCTGGTACCTCTCCTCGGGAGAGACCGCGACTGCTTTGGCAAAGATGGCTTCGACCGCATCCGGCACCACTGCTCCCAAGTTTCGCGGTGTGGGACGACGACGATGATCCGCAGAGCAGAAACCCAGCTGCACGAAAGTGTCGCCGTCGAGGGGGGCCTTCCCACACAACACTTCGGTCACGACGAGTGCAAAAGAGAACACGTCCGTCCACGGTCCCGTCGATCCATGCGTGCGCGAGAACTGCTCGGGCGCACCATAGGCAGGTGTAAACGACGTGACGTGTCCACCAGTCTTGCTGAACGCGCCGCTCATTTTCTGCGCATCGGCGACGACCTTCGCGATCCCGAAATCGAGCAGTTTTAGGGCACATTCGCCGCGCGCCTCTCCCATGACGAAGATGTTGGCTGGCTTGACGTCGCGATGGGCGATGCCTCTCTTGTGAGCGAGCGCGAGTGCTTCTGCGACCGGATTGAGCAGCGCGACAGCTTCGCTCAACGAACGGAGCGAGACTCCACGCCCGAGCTCGTCATGCAGTACAGACTCCAAGGTCGACCCATCCAACCATTCGAGGATCATGTAAGGGACGTGCTCGCCCTTTTTCGTGGTCAACGTTCCGACGTCACGCGCTTGCACGATCGCAGCGCTGCGCTCGGAGAGCTCGGCGAGCAGCGCGCCTTCGCGAATGAACTCTTCGACGAGTGTGGCTCGTTGCGACTCTTCGAGATCGGCCAGCGCGCGGAAGGCCTTGATCGCGACGGGTCGCTTCCAGACCAAATGCATGGCCTTGTAGACGAGCGCAAAACCGCCTTCGCCCACGACGCTCTCTATCTTGTACTTCCCTTCGATCGTGGTGCCGACGATTTCGAGCGCGTCGTCCTTCGGGTCCGTCATGGCGTGGCGCGCAGCATCGCATGAGGCGATCGGCTGGGCAACGGGGCTTAGTCGCCTCTCCCCGCGTCGCCACCTGCTGCGCAGCTGCTGGCAAGAGAGACGGACTTCTGCGTCAGTTCACGCAGGTGCTACCGCAGGAGTTCAAGCAGTTGCAGTGATCTTTTCTGCAAGCGTCGACACACGCTTGATGCCCGACGATCGTCGCGTCGGTGCACGGCCCCTTCGAGAGGCACGTGTTGAGTGAGTTGTCGCAAGCAGTGACATCTGCGTCCCTACAAACCTGCGAAGAGGAGCACGCGGCCGAGACCAGCGTGACGACAGCGAGAGCGAACAGCGAGCGACCGAGAGTGTTCATGACGGCCCTCTTGCTCGTTTGGTGCCCGAGGGATTCACATTGGTTTCTCGCTTTGGATATGTGTCCGCGCGACATTAACGCCACATTCGCGAGTCACAGTCTTGAATTGTCACAGCTTGCGGCCATCGTGGTTCAATGCGTCCGCATGACGGTCATCTCAGACATTCCTTGCGAGCGTTGTGGTGCTTCGGTTCCTTGGGACGGGAAGGCTCTCGGCGTTACTTGTCCGTACTGCAAAGCCACGACGAAGAGCCCAGCGTCCGTCCAGGCTCCAACCTATCCACGCATGGCAGTGCCCAGTGGTGGCGGTGCTGCTGGGCTGGTCATTGGTTTGGTCGTTGGCGCGCTCGTACTCCTTGTCGTGGTGGGAGGCGTGCTCATCTTCTTCCTGCGGTCCGCGCCCAGTGCACCGCCGTCAGTCTCGCGCGCAAGTGAAGTGCCGATCAAGAGCAGCGCGACAGTGCAGACTCCCGGAGCAGACATCGCGAAGGTCGTCCTGACTTTCGGTGAGGAAGGCGACGCGCCAGGACAAACACAAGACGCGCGCGCGATCGCCGTCGACCTGGACGAAAACATCTATCTGGCCGACTACGACACTGGACGTGTGCAGAAGCTGGACGCGACGGGCAAGTTTCAGTGGATCATCGCAGTGCCGAAGAATTCGTTTTCCGGAGACAAGAACATCTGGTCGCTCGTTTGCGACACGAAAAACAATCTCTGGGTCGCGCGAACGGGCGACTTATTGGAATACTCGACGAGCGATGGGAAGATCAAAACCACGATCAAAGGCGACTATGACTCGTCGTGGTTTCAGTTTCTTGCCCTCGATCCCCTGGGAAATATGGTCGCGGAGCACTCCTCCGCCGGCGACACCATGCTGCTTTTTTTGGACCCCAGCGGGAAGATCAAGACACGGGTCAAGCACGACGACACGCGGGGTCTTGCGATGGATGGCTCCGGAAATGTCTACCTCGACAACGAGTTCGACAACACGATCGAGGTGCTCGATCCCAAAGGCGCGACCAAAGCAAAGTTCGGATCGAAGAAAGACTCACACACGAGCAGTCCTGGTGCGCTCGCGGTTGATGGGAAGGGCCACATCTATGTGGAGACGAGCGAAGGCGTCAATGTGTTCGACTCGGGTGGAGCCTACATCGCCACGCTCCCAGACAGTCGCTCGGCGCGTGACGTCAAGGTGAGCATCAAAGGAAACATTTTCGTGCTCCCCGTGAACGGCAAGATCAAAAAATACGAGCCTGGGCCAAAGCTGAAGTAGCACCCCAGGCAGTTCCTGAGCGGGAACGGGGACGGGACCGGGGACGGCGACGGCGGACCGGGACGGCGCGCATTAACCTCTTTCGAACTTCGTAGTGCTCCTATTTGATTGAGGGATAACCGATTATGTCCCCTCTCTAGTGCGTCCTGTGCACGTCGATCCGGCTCGTTTCAGCTGCCGCGTAAGGTCTGGCTCTTCCGCTCGAGCACAGCAATCAATAGCCTCGACCCCCGCAACATCGATATCGCGTTATCGCCGTCCCCCGTCCCCGTCCTCCGCTCCGGTCCCCGTCCCCGTCCCCGCTCCCGGCGTCAGTCTGGTCGGCGCAGCGACACACGGTAGCCTCCTCCGTCTTCCCATGCTCCGGTCGCGACCTCGACCCACTGTCCTTTTTCTCCCAGCCACGCTTCGCCCTCGATGTGGTGCGCGAGCTTCGCGACGTCGTCTGGCGAAACCGCGATGAGCGTGTGCACCTGCGTTCGGCGCTTGCGCTCGAAGATCAGCTTGACGTCATCGGAGTCGTCCAGGCGGGTGATGTCGTAGTGCACCTCTTGTCCATCGCGCTGAAGTTCTAGGAAGTAGCTCTTGTCCGAGGCCACATCCGAACTGCGCGCCATGATGAAGTTGAGGTCGACCCCGCAAGACCGCGAGGGCAGCTTGGAGACGGCGGGCTCGCGACCGCGGTCCTCCACGCGGACTTCCACTCCGCAGTTTTCAGTTGGTGAGGTGAGGGCGACGGGTGTGCTGCACGCAGTTGCAACAAGAACGACAAGAGTGGCTCGAACCATGGGATGGAGACGGAGCACTAGTTGTGCCGCGAGAGCAATCCAGGGGTTGCGCGACAGAGTCGGTGTTTTGGTGCCAAGTTGTCCGAGCGATCGACCGTTTGTGAAAGACTGACAGCCACGCAAAGCAGACGATTTCGATGCTCCAAGACGAGCTAAATCGGGTCTTTGGCGATTCTGCTGAGAAAACAAATTTCCCCTCACGCTGGCGCAAACGGGCGTAGACTGAGCTTCAATGCGGTTCCCTCTTGCTTACGCCACGCTGTTCGCTTCCACCCTCCTCTTGACCAGCGCAGGACCAGCGCACGCTCAAGGAACGCCTGTCGATCGCGCGCGTGCGCTCGGACAGCAGGCTGGGACGGCTTTCGAACAAGGTCATTGGGAGGAGGCGCGTGGCCTCTATCACCAAGCACGTGAGCTCTACCCTGCCCCCACACTGGGTGTTCGAGAGGCTCGGTGCCTCTTCAAGCTCGGTCGACTGGTGGAAGCAAAAGTCATCTACGAGCAGGTGGCCGCCCTCGCCACGGATGCTGTGCACGGCGATCCAGCCACATTCAAGCGCGCGCAATCCGACGCCACGGGGGAAGTGGCAGTCTTGAAGCAGCGCATGCCGTACCTCACCATTCGCGCTGAAGGTGGTAGTCGGGTCGCGCTCACACTCGACGGCGTCGCCATCGTCGACACGACACTTGGAACCGAAAGGGAGATCGATCCCGGCGCACACACCGTCGCGGGCACCATCGATGACAAAGCAATCGATCCCATCGCGGTGACTCTCGCGGACGGAGAGCACGGCTCTGTCACGGCAAAAGCTCCTGCTGCGACAGTCCCAGGCACGACACCGGATGTCACGACACCCGAAGTACCTCCTGTGGATGCGCCTCCTCCACCTCCAAAAGACGAAGCCCCAGCCACCAGCTCGCCTGGGAGCACGCAACGCATCTTGGGCTTCACTGCGATGGGTGCGGGCGTCGTGGGGATTGGCGTCGGCATTGGCCTCGGATTGGCCGCGGGATCCAAACATTCTGATCTGCTGAGTAACTGCACCAACACAGTTTGCCCGCCTGATCAGCAGAGCAATCTCGATTCGTTTCATTCTCTCACCACGGGCTCGACGATCGCGTATGTCGTCGGTGGTGTCTTTGCGGCAGGCGGATTGGTGCTCGTGCTCACCGCGCCAAAGAGCAAGCCGGCGACGACCACGACTGGCACGATCGAGCCGCTCATCGGACTGGGAACCTTAGGAATGCGAGGAGTATTCTGATGAAGCGCACAAGCATCGTAGCGATTGGGGCTCTCTTTCTCGGTGCGGCGGGGTGTCCACTCGCACTCAACGACTTCACCATCGGGACACCTGGTGTGGACGGAGGCGATCCGGATGTGACTGCCGGTGACGCGAGCGCCGATGGGAAGGTAGGTACTGATGCTGCCGATGGGAGTATCGGCATCGACACTGGCCTCGACACTGGCGTCGACGGAAGTGTCGACACAGGCATCGACACCTCCCCCACTTGCGACCTCACTGTCGATCCCAAAGACTCGCTCGCGTGCGTTGACGACTCGGTGGGAGTGTTTGTCGACTCTGCTGCAAGCGACGCCAACAACGGCAACAAGGCCACACCGGTCGCGACGATCACTCACGGTCTAGACGTCGCCAAGATGCGCGGCGTCGGTCGCGTCTACGTGTGCGAGGGCAACTATCCAGAAGACGTCCTCATCACCGCCGCAAACGATGGCATCTCGATCTACGGCGGCTTCAAGTGCACCGCGTGGAGCTACTCTGGCATCAAACCCGTCATAGGCAAGACGCAGGACCCCTTCAAAATGGACGGACTCGTCAAACCGGTGACGATCGAGGACGTGGAAGTCGACGGCAAAGATGGCGACGTGAACACGCTGTCGAGCATCGCGATGTTCGTCAACGCCAGCACCAACATCAAACTGAAGCGTGTGAAGCTCGTCGCGGGCAAGGGATTTTTGGGCGCAAATGGCCTGAAGGGAATCAACTACAAGACCATCCCGCAGAGCGATCCCGCCATCATGGGCAACAACGCGAAGAACAACATAGGCGGCGCATCACATGCGTGCATGCTCTGCGTTGACGCCAAGAACTCGACGGGTGGTGGCGGTGGTAACGCGGGCGGAGGCAGCGGCAAGCCTGGCACGGACGGCCTTCCCAACCTTGGTGGCGCCTTCCCCAATGACGGCAAGGGAGGTTTGGGCGACACCGGCAATGGGTGCGGAGGTGGCGACAATGGATCGGCTGGCGGCGCGGGTAGTTCCGCAGCCTCGCCAGTGGTTCTCGGCACGTTTGATCCAACCGGATGGAACGGCACGCCTGGACTTGCTGGCACCAACGGAGGCCCCGCACAAGGCGGAGGTGGGGGTGGCGGGGACCAGACCGGAGCTAACAACGGAGGTGGTGGCGGTGGCGGCTGCGGCGGTTGCGGCGGCGCAGGTGGAAGCGGCGGCACCGCGGGTGGTGCCAGTATCGGTCTTGGTGTGCTCTCCTCTACGGTCGACGTCATCACCAGTGAGATCGGAGCCAAAGACGGGGGCGCAGGGGGATCGGGCGCGGCTGGGCAAGGGGGTGAGTTGGGTGGACTCACCGGCACACAGAATGGTGCAGGTTGCCCTGGAGGCACCGGTGGTACTGGTGGTGTCGGTGGCGCAGCAGCTGGCGGCGCAGGAGGTCTCTCGGTTGGCGTCCTCTGGAAGGGCGCAGGCGCACCCACGATGGACGGTGCCACTCAAGGCAAGATCACGTTTGGCGCCAAGGGGGCCAAAGGCGTAGGCGGAAACCCAGGCACCAACGACGGCCCCGATGGCGTCGCACAAGCCGTACTTCAAACGATGTAGTCCGCGGCTTCGATCGCCGCGGGTGATTGTGGAACGTCTTCCACAATCATGTTCGCGTTAGAACCCGAGTTCCTTGTCGGGCTTCGCGGTTGCGGAGGGCTTGGCAGTCGGATGTGTCGTGACTGGGGGCCGCACGTGCGCTGTGCTGGACGGAGGTGGCTTTACCGCAGCGGAAGCTTTGGTGGATGGGTGCGCCGAGGGGACAGGCGGAGTCGGGACCGGTGGCGGCACGTCTACAACGACGGGCGTGCTCGTTGGCGTAGTAGCAGCAGACGGCGTGTCGGTCGGTGTTGGAGCGGCGGTCGTGACTGGGGTTGCACTGATTGCGACTGGAGTCGAGACGGGAGTCGTCGGCGGCGTGCTGACAGACTGTTCCTTGGGAAGTCCGCGAACGTAGATGAAGGCCAATCCCGCGCCCAGTGTGAGCAGCGCTCCGATGGCCATGCCCAACAGCGGGCGGGCTCGGGGCGGAGGCTGCACCGATGCCCGCGCGACGATAGGCGTCTTGATGATGATCGTTGCACCGGGCGCGACAGATGCGGCGACGGCTTGGGGCTCAGCCTGGGCGACTTCCACGATGGGGAGAGGCAGGATCTCCTCGACCTCGATCGCGTCGAGCTCTTCAGCGTCTGGTTCGGCGACGACACCCGCGGCAACATTGCGCCAGAGCGCGTCCATTTCTCCAGCGCTCTTGGCGGGTGCTGGTCGGTCTTGAGTCGTCACGAGCGCAGGGACTTTGGGTGACGTTGGCGACGGCATGGACGGCGGAACGATCGACACGGGGATGTGCGCGTCGAGCCACGTGGCGCGGATCGAAGCACCTGACACATCCACCTTCACACCCTGACCATCCAACCACTCTGCGAGCTCCATACCGAGTTCGTGCATCGAGGACCAACGTGCATCGACTGGTTTGGCGAGGCCTCGCATCACGATCGCGACCAGCCCCGCGTCGACGTGTTCGACGATCGGTTCAGGGTCGCGCTCGACCAAGGCCTTGAAGAGTTCGTATTGAGATGTGACTGGGAACGGCATGCGATTGGTCAAGAGTTCGTACATGACGACAGACAGCGACCAGATGTCCGTGCGCGCGTCGACCTTCACGCCTTTTACTTGCTCGGGCGACATATAGGCTGGGCTTCCAGCCAACGCGCCTTCCTGAGTGATCTTCAGTTGACCTTCTTCGTGGCGCTTCACCAGACCAAAATCGATGACCTTGGGCTGCAACCAAACCGAGCCGAGAGAATCAGGCTTCGACCGACGCGACTCCGACCTCCCCAAGAACAGATTGGCTGGTTTGATGTCGCGATGGATGATGCCTTTGGCGTGAGCAGTGCCGAGTGCGTCCACGATGGGTAGCAAGATCGCAGCGAGGCGCGAGGGATTCATCGGACCCTGTCGCTCCAGGACGTCCTCGAGGCTCTCGCCACGCAGCAGCTCCATGACCAGGAAGGGATCGCCTCGGCTGGTCTCGCCGAAATCAAACACTCTCACGATGGCTGGATGTTCCAGTTGCGCAGCTGCGCGCGCTTCGGCGAGCAGACGCTCGGCACCACCATCGATGTCCGTCCCCGCTCGCACAAAAAGCTTGAGAGCCACCATCGAATCGAGCGCGCGACTCTTGGCCATCCAAACTTGTCCGAAGCCGCCCTTGCCGATCAACCGGACGAGATCGTACCGATCGGCGATGACCGCGCCCTCTTCGTAGGCCTGCGGTTCTTGGCGGGGTGCGCTTGCAACGACCGGGATCACGGGTGGAGCAATGCCCACCAGAGTAGCGGCGCGCGTGCGTGCAGCTTTGGGCGCCGTTGGGACAGCAGCCTTTGGAGCGATTGGACCCGGAGCGGAAGGCTGGGCTCTGGGAGCGGGGACGGGTGCGGCTGGGGCAGCAGCCTTCGGAGCCATCGGGCCTGGGCTGGAAGGCTGGGCTTTGGGAGCCGTCACAGGTGCGTGAGGGGAAGTTCCAGTTTTGGCAACGACAGGCGCTGGTGGAGACGGTTGCGGCTTCGCGGGCACAAGTGGCTTTGCAGGCGCTGCAGCCGCTGGTTTGGGAGCCACTGGAGGTTGTGGTTTTGCAACAAAAGCTGGTGCCACTGCTGCTGGCGAAGGTCCCTGCACGAAAGGAGGAACTGTCGGCTCCGCCTCCCAAGCCAAGTCGTCATCGACCGATGAAGGCAAGGCTGGTGTAGGCGGGATCTTGGGCGACGTGGCAGTGGCCGCTCCAGCCGGAGGTGCAACACCGGGCATCGTGATGATCTTCTCTTTGCCCGACGGCTGGTCTGTTTCTTCGACTGAGTGCGCGATCGACGCAAACGCCTCCAGTGCCTGGCCGAGATCGCGCACGCTGGCATAACGGAGGCCGATATCTCGCTGCAGGCATCGCGTGATGATGGCGTCGAGCTGCTCGGGCAGATCGTCGCGAACGGATCGAGCCGACTTGGGATTCGCACCGGTTGCTCCCAGTGTCGCTGTGTCGAACGGGAGCTCTCCCGTGAGCAATTCGTACAGGACGACTCCAAGCGACCACACATCCGCTCGCGCATCGAGCGCGACGCCTCCCTTGCTCTGCTCGGGCGACATGTACACAGATGCGGAGTTTCCCTCTTTGTCTTCTTTGCGTTGGGTCGCTGAGTCGGTCATCGCATCGATCGTGGACATCCCGAAGTCCACCACCTTGATCTTTGCGGATCCGTCGCTTCGCTGCACGAGAAAGAGATTGGCGGGTGTGAGATTCTTGTGGATGATCTTCTGGAAGTGACCCTCGCTCACGGCTTCGATCACTTCGAGTAGGTAGCCAATCGCCTCGCTCGGCGGCAGCGGTCCACCCTTCTTGAGCAGCTGCGCGAGAGTCTGCCCCTCCAGGTACTCCATCGCGAGGTAGGGTCCGATGTCTGGAAGCACCCCAACCTCGGTGACGCGCGCAACATGCTCGCCGCGCAGCTCCATCGCAGCGCGCCCCTCGCGCGTGAACCGAGCGACGACTTCGCGATCCGACCCCAGTGCTCCAGCGAGCACCTTGAGGACGACCTTGAGGTCCTTGTGCTGAGCGAGCAGCACTCGTCCCATCCGCCCCTGACCGAGTAGTCCAAGGACCTTGTACTTCCCACCGAGCACCGCTCCGATGGCGAGCCGTTGATCACGAGCCGCGGCAGAACCCTCCATGAGTGACACGATAACATGGGAGCGGTCGAGCGGGGAGCCCCGCAACTGCCCTTTTGTGGAGCGCGGAAGCGGGCGCAAGGCAGGCAGAATTCAGCCTCTCCAGCCCGCGAGCACATGGGTCGTTAGGGAGCTGAACGGGACGGGAACGGCGACGGCGACGGGAACGGGGACGGCGACAGGCAGCGGGGATAGGAGCGCTCAACTATTTTGCCCGACGCTAGAACAAAATCTCCGGCTGGGCGTTAGCCTCTCGTGGCGTCTCTTCCGCAGTCCTTTCGCGCGCCCGTGTGGCTTCAGCGCCTCAACATCCTCGCAGTCGCAGCATCTCTCGCGGCTTGCACGGGTGTGGCGCTGCACCCGTTGGGTCATGGCTTCCCGATGGGTGGGAGCTTCGAGGATGAGGGCTCGGGGTCGATGTCTGGGTTCATGGACGCAGGCGCTGCATCAGCATTGAGCACGTTCGTGTTCGCGCTTCTCTGGGCGCGCATGCTGCGTGTGCGCGCATCGTGGGTTGGCTGGGCAGCGTGCGTGCCGATTGCCGCGCTGAATGCAGGTGTCGCCCTCTTCCTGTGTTCGCCGAGTATGGGAAGCCTGGTGTTGGGCGCCACGGTCGGTGCGTTCATTTGGGTGCCCGCGCTGATCTTGACGTTGTTGTTCTTCGGACTTCCGCTCCACTTCGCGCGCGCCGCCGCAGATCGCGGCATGTCGAGTGAGGACCGCGGCGAGTGCGTCGTGGGTGTGGTGGCGGCAGTGCTAGCGGCGATCGCGTTTGCGTTCGACCTACAAGACACTGGAGGCGAAGCCATTGTCGTCGGCGCGTTCGCCGGAGTGGCGATGGCAACCGGTCTTTCGAGCGCCTTCGTGTCGCTTTGGCGTGAGCGACAACGCGGCCAGTTTCTGGCCCAAGTGCGTTCGGGGCACGACACGGAGTTCCGCATCGAAGAGACAGCACAGAGCGCAGTCGTCGTACGTGTCGCTCAGGTTGGCCACGCATATCGCAGCAGCGAGATAGCCGAACCCGTGTTGGAGCTGGACGCGGCCGGCGATCCGAAGTCGCGCCTGTCCGCCTGAGGAAAACGGGGACGCGAAATCGAATCGACAACCAGGAACCAATCGGTGGCGGGATCGCGTCTAGACGAACCCACCACCGATCAGACCTCAACGCATCTGCGAGGACGCGTACGACTTGTTACTGAGCAGTCGTAGTAGAAACTGCCATCGATGCCGTGGGCGAGACGATGATCTCGACACGACGGTTCTGCGCTCGACCATCCGGCGAAGTGTTGTCGGCGACGGGGCGGTCAGCGCCCGCACCGGTGGAGGTGATGCGGTCGCGTGCGATACCACGTGAAATGAGGTACGTGGCGACGGACTCTGCGCGACGACGCGACAGGTCCTTGTTGTACTCGGGCTTGCCTTGCGAGTCCGTGTGACCCTCGACGACCATGGTCGACTCGGGGCTGTACTTGACGAGTGCGTCGCCGACCTGATTGAGCTTGGCCATTGCAGCAGGCTTGAGCTCCGCTTTGTCGGTCTCGAAGAACACGCCACCAGGCAGCGTGATGATCATGCCGCGGTCGTCCTTTTTCACGTTGGCGATCTTCTGGAGATCGGCCATCGCTTCGGCAGCCTTGCGCTCGGCTTCCATGCGAGCAACGCGCTCGCGCTGAAGGTCTTCAGCAGTCTTGTTCAAGACCACTTGTTGCGCGCCCAGCGTCTGCTGTTGGCTGATGATCTGGCCCTGCGCGTTGCGCAACTGGCTGTTGGTGTTGTTCTGCAGGTCCTTGTCTGCCTGGTCCTTGTCGCGCATCGCGATCACGGTTCGGGCAGTCGACTCTGCAAACTTTGCTCGGCGCACAGCGATGTACGCTGCGTCGCGTGTCTCGATCGTATCGCCGTGCGCCGCATAGAGCGACTCGGCCAAGTCGAGCTGCTGCTTTGCCGTGAGCAGATCGTCAGGCTTGAGTTGCGCCGCAGGCGAGTTCGCTGCTTCGCTGTAGGTCGATCGTGCCTCGACGAGATCGCGAGGCGGAACGCTCTCCGCACACGCGGCGAGAAGAAGAAGAACTGAGGCGGGTAGAAGTAAACGCATGACTGGTCTCACTTTCCGGGTTGAACTTTGGCTTGGGCCTCGTTGGCGACGCGCCGAGCGATGGCTTCTTTGGTGAGTTGCAACGCGAGCTCGGCATCAGCCGATGCGCGACCGAGAACGCGGTCCGCTTGCTCGTTGTCGCCGTTCTTGATGTCTTCCTTCGCCTCGGCGATTTGGTCATCGGCCATCTTGAGATGGAGAGCAGCGTCCGGGACACCGCGGGCTCCGACTTCGGCAGCGCTCCTCGAGCCACCTTCAGCAATAGCGAGTTTGTTTGAAGGCGCCGGCATCGACCCCCCGCACGCTGCCAAACCAGTGGTCAGCGCGATCATGGCAAAAGTCATCTTCATGTGAATCTCCTGTCCGCCGCCTTCCGCAAGGTTGGTGCCATCGCGGATGTGCCTTCTAAACGGCTTCCATGCGCGCATTTTCGACGGTTTCCACGCACCGAAGACACACAGTCGCTTTTTGACTCAGCGCGAGTGCGTCGAAACGGCAGGAGCCACGAAGTACGACGCGCGGTCCACTGGCCTGTAGGTTGCTCATGCGTCGATGATGCGACCGATGAGTGTCATTTGGCGACGTGTGTCTTCGTGGATGAAACCAAACCGGCGGCGCGTGCTGGTCCGGATGGCGATTGCGGTACCTGGGATCTACGTCGTCTACCTGGTCGTGATGAACCTGTTGTTCGTCACCGGACTCTTCAAGAGCATCTTGAATCACATCGACGCGGAGCATGTGCACTTCGACTACAGCTCCGCGTACACGGTCTGGTTCGGGGAGGTGCGCACGAAAAACTTCGTTGTGGTCGCCTCTGACTCTGCCGTGCAGTGGCGGGTCGCATTCGACGAGGGAAAGAGCGACATCGCCCTCTCGGATCTGCTCTCCAAGCGCGTCCATTTGAATGACTCGTGGGCGCGCGGAGTCAGCGTGCGCGTTCGCTTCAAGATGGACCCCTCAGACGCGACACCTGACTTCGTCGCCAAGCTCCCTCCGATCGATGGTTTCGCCGATCCCCCGCTAAAACCAGTGCCATTGCCCGCTGCGCCTACTGACGAGAACTACAGTCTGTGGACTGTGCAAGTGGACGACGCAGAGGGAGAAGACATCCGCGAAGTCTGGGTCGACGCGCTTCACATGACCGACTCTGGGGGACGCGTGGTCGGCAGTATTTTCTACAAACCGCTGCGTTGGATTCGTCTCGACCCCTCGGTCTATCAAGCGAACGCCTGCGCGGTTCTCGTGGGCAAGGACACAGTCGTCTCGTCCGTTCACGGCAGCGCTGAGCTCCAATTGGCTGGGTTCGATCCGCGTGTGCCCAAAGGCAGCGAGGCATTTCGGTTTCTGACTGGGCGCGCAAAGTTGCTCGGCAAGCTGGAGACTCTGGCACCCATGAGTCCTCTCCTACCCCTGCATGCCACTGTGACTGGAGCCAACGGAGCAATCGATCTGGATGTGAGCGTCATCGACGGCGTGATGCAGCCAGGCGGACGCATCGATGTCCGTGCAGATGGCTGGGCACTTTCGGCCGACCGTGACGCAGTGTCGGGTAGCTCGATCGTCTTTGCCAATACTTCCAGGCTGGGCATCCTCGTCTCTACGCATTCGAGCGATGTCGAACTGACCCGCAACCAGAAGGTCGTCGCGCACGCCCCGACCATGAGCGCCACGTTCATGACTCCAGACCGAGATCTCGTGGGTGAATGGAAGGAGTGGTCTGGCTCTTCGGACATCGACGACGCGACGTTTCCAGACCTTCGATCGGTGAACGAATATCTCAAAGAGCCCATGATTTACGGTGGATCCGGGCACGCGACGATTCACGCAAACGTAGACGCACGAGGCGCCTCTGGAAGCACCAAGGTCGCGCTCGACGATGCACAGGTCCTCGTCGGCAAGTCGGTGGTGCGAGGCGACGCCACTGCGAGCGTCACGCTGCAGCGCTGGGAATACACGAGCAAGCAAGCAGACCTCGAAGGCGCGCACCTGGAGCTGCACAACTTGGGCATCGAGAAGCGAGGCACGTGGTGGGCGTCGGCATCGGCCTCGCCTTTTGTCGTTTCGACTTCCGGTCCTCCGTCTGTGTCGGCGCATGTAACAGGCACCTGTCGAAACATCATCTTCCCTCTCCAGATGGCTCGAGCCCCAGCCTTCGTATCGGCGCTCTCGCCCGATCACGTTCTTGGAGCGGATGCTCGACTGCACACCACGACCGACGTCGTCGATGTGGAGGCGCTTCATGTCACGGCTCCTGGATGGGATGCGCTCGCTCACTACCGCTCGACCCCATCCAAGAAGTTTGGAGTTGCGCTGATCAACACGCCTCTCACATCGGTCGGGTTGACGGTCGACGACGGCCATGTCGCCGTGCGCCCGTTCGCGACGAACAGTTGGTATGCGACGACAGTCAGCCCCTTGGGGACGGCATTGCGAGACTGAGCGACTTCCTACTGCATGCCGTCGCGCGGCGAGCGTTGTTCGTAGCGTTCGAGCTTGCGGTGGAGCGTGCGCCGGTCGAGACCCAGAGCCTGGGCCGCGCGTGACTTGTTGCC
>JAYVXK010000675.1:0-16255 GCA_043785265.1 Myxococcales bacterium
TGGCGGTGTTGAGCGCGGCGAAGCCCACACCAAAGGTGATCCCAACGAAGAACTTCCCCTCGCGGGTGAACTTGAGACGCCGTGGAGCGCGCATGTCACGCAGGCGGCTCCAGAAGCGGCCGAGCGCGGTCGTGGGTGTAGGTTTGGGCGAGCTTGTCGCGTTCACAACGGCACCGGTACGCGAGCGACGATCTCGCGTACGGCGGCTTCTGCTTCGTCCCGGGTAGGCATGAAGCCATCCGCGTGCGATGCGAGTCGAATACGGTGCGCCAGTACGGGCACCGCGAGATCGTGAATGTCGTCTGCGATCGTGTACGCCCGACCACGCAATAGAGCCCGAGCCTTTGCGGCGCGAGCGAGCGCCATTGCGCCGCGGGTCGAAGCGCCGAGTGAAAGGGCCGGCGCCGAGCGGGTCGCCAAGATGAGCGCCTGCAAATAGCTCGCGAGCGAAGTGTCGAGAGCGACCCGCTCGACCTCGCGCTGAAGCGCGACCAGTTTTGCCGGATCGAGCACGACAGGTACATCGCGCACCGTGTCTGACTGGCTCGCTTGCAAGAGTCGCATTTCGACTTGCGGCGGCGGATACCCGATGCGAATGCGCACGAGGAAGCGATCGAGCTGCGATTCGGGCAAGGGAAACGTCCCCGCGAAGTCTTGCGGATTCTGCGTCGCGATGACCAAGAACGGATCCGGCAGCGGAATGGTCTGACCGTCGAGCGAGACCTGGCCTTCGTTCATCGCCTCGAGGAGCGCGGATTGCGTGCGAGGACTGGCGCGGTTGATTTCGTCAGCCAGCAGGATGTTGGCAAAGACGGGTCCTTGTCGAAGGACAAACTCACCGCTGCGCTGATCGTAGACCGAGACGCCGAGGACATCGCTCGGCAGCAAATCGCTCGTGAACTGCACGCGTCGTAACTCGCCGCCAACGGCGCGAGCGAGCGCGCGGGCGAGTGTGGTCTTGCCGACTCCCGGCACATCCTCGATAAGCAGGTGGCCTCGTGCGAGCAGCGCCACCAGCGCGAGTTCGACCGCATCCTGTTTGCCTTCGAGCGCGAGTTCAACCGCATCTCGTAATTTCTGGAGGATTGGGGTCTCTTCCGCCAACACCACAGCCGCGGCCGTCATAGCGCTGAGCGTAGCATGGTTTGAAGCAAGCCAAGCGTGCCCAAAAGAAAGAGGCTGCATACAGAGGAGCGCTTTTTTGGTGCGTTTTCGAGGCTGAGCAGGCAGACCAGTTGCCGTGTCGATCGAGCTCGAAGGCGTAACCAAGACGTTTGGCAGCGTGCGAGCTGTCGTCAACGTGTCCGCGGTACTCGAGGACGGCAAAGTCAGCGTCATCGTTGGTGCGAACGGATCCGGCAAGACCACGCTGCTCCATCTGATCGGCGGTCTGGCCCGACCCACGATGGGCGTCATCCGCTGCGGTGTGCATGGGTCGACCGTCGAGGAGGTGCGCTCGCGGCTCGGTTGGGTGGGTCACGACACGATGTGTTACGCGGACTTGTCTGGCTGGGAGAACGTCGCCCTCGCGGCGCGCCTGCGCGGTGTCGACGAAGCGGAAGCCGCGGAGCGTGCAAAGAAGCGGTTCGGACTCGAACCATTTGCCGGCCGCCAAGTCCGCGTGATGTCGCGCGGTCAACGTCAGCGTGTGGCTCTCGCACGAGCGCTCGTCCACAATCCGAGTCTAGTGCTCCTCGACGAGCCAACGACTGGGCTCGATGCGGCTGGCGTGGAAGCGCTCGCAGAAGTCGTTCATTCGGAGCGAGCGCGCCACGCGACGGTGGTGCTGGTCACGCACGACGGCGCATTCGCCAAGCGAACCGCCGATGTGATCTTCACGATGGAGCGCGGGCGACTCTCACCTCAGAAATGAGTGACGAAATTGCCGGGTCGTCGGCGAGCACTTCAGCGCCTCCGCGTGGCATCGGTCCCAGAATGCGATGGCCCACGAATCGACGCAGTTCAGTCACGTTTGTGCCGGTCGATGCGTCGCAATGCGTTGGCGTGTTCAACAACACATCGAACGCGATCGCAGACGCGCGGCTCGTAGCAATCACTTCGTGCAGGACGCCCAGCCTGTCATAGGCGACGACGACGACCTTGCTTGGCTCGAGGAGACGAAGCAGGTCAACATTGAGCAGCTGCGCAGTGACGGGTGAGAACAGGCCTCCCGCAAGTTCCACGACAACCCCGTCCGCTTGCGAGCGCAGCGCTGCGATCGTTTCCACCCACGCGATTGGTTCGAGCACCCTCCCCTCCCGCTCCGCCGCGAGATGAGGCGACAGCGGGGCCGCCAGCCGAACGCCTACCAAGTGTTTCACGTGAAACGTCGACGCCGACTCCAGCCGGCCGCCATCGTCCGTCGCAGCCATCGCTTGAGGATCGACGCCCGTCTCGACTGGTTTGAACCCGACCACGCGACCGTGTTTGCGCCACGCCCAAAGGAGCGCTTCCGCTGCGTGGGTCTTCCCAACGCCCGTGCCGACACCTGTCACGACGACGAGCGGACTTCGCATGCGAGCACCTCTTGGATGGCCGACAGCAGGTCGTCGATCTGTTCGAATGTGTGAAGCGCCGTGACCGCCATGCGGATGCGCGAAGTGCCCTGCGGCACGGTGGGTGGGCGAACCGCGACGACGTGAAAGCCACGGTCTTGGATAGCGCGCGCGACGCGAAAGGCTTGCTCCGCCGGACCGAGGACCCATGGAACGACATGCCCTGTTCCCAGGGGCGTCACCCCGCTCGCCTGAAGACCAGCCCGCAAACGATCTGCGTTCGCGAGGGTACGTTGACGCAGAGACGGGTCTTGATGTGCACGCGTCAGATTGGCCGTAGCCGTCGCCGCGATCGCGGGGCTCAACCCTGTCGAGAAGACGAACGAGCGGGCGCGATTCCAGAGCCAACGAATCAGCGTCTCGCTGCCTGCGACAAAGGCGCCGCCCGCACCAAACGACTTCCCAAATGTGCCAACGAGTACATCAGGCCGAACTCCACTCTCCGCGCAAAGACCACGCCCGTCAGGACCGAGCATACCCAGCGCGTGAGCTTCGTCGACCATCAAGGCAGCCCCAGCCACGTCGCAGATTGCGCGCAGTCGGGAGAGGTCTGGCCCATCGGCGTCCATGCTGAAGTAGGACTCCGTGACCACCCATGAGCGACCGACAATGGGTCTCGCCAGCTCGTTCGCGACCGCGACCGTGTCGAGGTGAGGCACGATCACTACGTCTGCACCCGATAACCGAATGCCGTCGATCAAGGACGCATGATTGAGCGCGTCACTGATGACCCGATCGCCAGGGCCAGCCAGTGCCGCGACAGTGCCGAGGTTGGCCGCATAGCCACTCGCAAACACCAACGCGGCTGGCAGGCCCACCCACTGCGCAACCGCCTTTTCGAGGAGCGCGTGCTCTGCATGCTCGCCTGCAATGAGTCGAGACGCTCCTGCTCCGCTGGCTGCAACGACCGGCAGCTCACGGGCGAGTCCGAGATAGTCGTTGGTACAAAACGAGGGCGCGCGCGCATCGCTCTTCAATGGGCGAGGGGGTGTTCGCAGAAGTCCGGCCGCCTCGAGTTGCGAGAGGGCCGCCTCCAGGTGAGCGAGGGGATCGGAGGGTTTCACGTGAAACAGTCAGTCGTCTGTGTCTGCTTCGAGGGCGTGATCCACCCGAACCAGCACCCGTCGAAGCAAGTCACGCGTCTTTCGTTCGAGTGCCTCGCGTTTGGCTCGCTCCTCTTCCAGATCGTGGGCGAGGGCGATCGCGGCGAGCAGCACTCCATGAGGGGTCGCTCGGTTCTTGGGACCTAGCTCAGTGAGCTTCGCATCCACCACACCAGCGAGCCGTTCGAGGTCGCCTTCCGAGGCGGAGCTCACCACCTTGAATTGCTGGCCCCCCACTCGGAGCTGCACCGCACGCCGTGATTCCATGGTGGGTGGAGCATAACCGCAGTCGGTGCCAAACCGTGGTGCTAATCGCCGCTCCGAAACGCGTTGATCAGCAGGATGACGGGCAACGCAAAGATCACGGTGTCGATGTAGACGCCAATGAGGACATCCCCTTGGCGCGCATCCCCGAAGGCGTAACGACCTTGAACGAACGCACCCAGCGCGAAGCCGTAGATCGAATCGTGATTGTAGCTGCGAGAGCCAACGAACAGGCCACCATGGACGCCAGGTTCCCAGCCCACGTCGGAGTAACGCGCATGTCCGCCAGCGCTCAACACGAAGGGCACGCCCTTGAAGACCGGAAGCAGCCACTCGACCCCGCCGCCTGGCTCGAACGACTCGAACGCGACAGTGAGCGCCTCCACATAAGGTCCCACGGCCATGCGGTCGTCTTTGGAACGTCCGAACAGAACACTTGCGCGAGCGCCAAGATGAAACGAAGGAAAGGGGGGAGCCTGTCGAAGACCGCTTATGCCCCCCCCCAGCGTCACACCGACGCTCAGCTGCGGATCAGCGTGTGCGTTGCCTACGACCGCGAGCGCGCCGGCTGCCGCGAGACACAGCGCCATCGAGTGTTTCACGTGACACACTCAGAAGCGACTGCTCACAGCTTGCAAGCCGGGTTGCCCTGGCAGAGTCGGCAGTCGACGGGTTGGTCCTGACCTGCAATGCACGGGGTGGTGACGGTGGATGAACCGCCCACCGCACTCGATGCGCAGGCTACGCCCGAGGGGACCGTCACCAAACACCCGATGCAGGTGTCGACGGGAAAGAGGAATTCCATCGACTCGATCGACGTGCCGCCGGTCGTTTGTCCGAAGACTTTGAAGTACGTCACGAGCCGCACGCTTTGAGGGGAGGCCGCTTTGCGAAGCTGCCTTGCCGTGTCGGCGTCGATGATCGTCGTGGAAAACACCGAGTAACCAGGCGAGCCACCCGACGCGGGGTCTACCTCGCCGCCGCCTTGAATCGTGTAGGGCTTCCGAACTGGTGCGCCCTGCGAATCGGTGATGCGAACGATCGCGCCCTGAATGACGAAACGATTGGTCTCGACGCGGAGGTTCGCGTTATCGCCGCGGGGGACGAGTTGGTTCGCCACGAGAATCGATGCGACATAGTGATCGGTGAGAGCCACGTCGAGCAGGCCAGAAGACTCAAACGGCCCAGCAGGGTTTGCCTGATAGAGGCAGGCCCCCGACTGCGAGCCCGTGGGAGGCGCGAGGATGCCTGCGATGAAGATGGAGCCATCGTTGTGCGAACACGCCGAGGCTGTGACCAAGGTCGCAGCAAATGCGAGTGTCGTTGCGCGAATGGCGAGGCGCCTGAGCAAACCCTGCGAAGTGTCCATGACAAAAGCTCCCTTGGTCGCCATACCTCATAGAGGCACGGTCCAACATGCAGCGTAGCTGGTGCAGTCGCGCGAGCCAAAATTCTAGCAGACGGCACTTGGCGCACCTAGAGCGCCCATCGGCAGCGAGGAAGCTCAGCGAGGTGCGAGCGCCGCTTCTAGGGCAGTTGTCTCCACGGCCTCGAGGCGCGCGCGCCCAAAGTCTTCGACGACAGGCAGGCGCACCTTTGCAGAGCTTCGCTTCTTGTCCAATCGAATGAAGCGCCGAGCGACCGCCCAGCGATTGCTTGATATATCAATCGATAGACCGAGACGAGCCAACAGATTCGTCGTCCGGTCCACCACTGCCTTGGGGGTCCATCCTCGAGCACTGGTCCACGCGAGCTCCGCGACGAGACCCGCGGCAACCGCCTCGCCATGCAGCAGCTCGCGATAGCCCGTCGCTGCTTCCAGCGCGTGGCCGAACGTATGACCCAGATTGAGCAGCGCGCGGTGGCCTTGCTCCGTCTCGTCGTCGCGCACAATTTTGGCTTTGAGTTCGATCGCGCGCCGAACCACCGCGGCGACCGCCTCAGGACGCTTCGCCATCAACGCGTCCGCCTCGTCCTCGAGTCGAGCGAATAGATCCGCATCGCTGGTCAGAGCGATCTTCACGACCTCTGCCCACCCAGCATGCACCTCGCGGTCAGACAGCGAATCGAGGTTGGCGAGATCAGCGACGACTGCGCTCGGTTGGTGGAACGCACCCACGAGGTTCTTGCCGCTCGCGTGATCAAACCCCGTCTTGCCGCCGACGGAGGCATCGACCATGGCGAGCAAGGTGGTGGGCGCTTGCACGAAACGCACGCCACGCAAAAGGGTCGCAGCCGCAAATCCCGCCAGATCGCCAATCACTCCGCCACCGAAGGCGAGCACCACTGCGTTGCGATCTACGCCAGCACCCAGCGCGCTGTCCCAAATCGTCATCACTGCGGCGATGGTCTTGTTGCTCTCGCCGGGCGCGAGCGTGACGAGATTGCCTTCCATGGGAAGTGGACCGAGCGCGGACTCGAGGCGCCGGTGTTGTGCGCGATACACATGCGCGTCTGTCACGACGACGAGAGACGACGGTGCCAGCGCAGCGACCGCGTCCGTGATCGCAGCTGGATGATCAGAGACGACGTCGATTACATACGTGCGCGTGCCGAGTGGGACTGCAATGGGGTGTCGCCTCGCGATCGCGACGACCGCGTCTGCAAGAGTGTCTAGATCCACGTCGTCCGTGGCGAGCGTCGCGTGGCATTCGGCGTAAGCGGCGGCACGCGCTCCGACGAGCTCGGTCGCCCGGGCCACGGGGTCGGGTCCCATGAGATTGGGTCGCAGCGTGAGATCTCCCGCCCGGGCGACCACCACGGTCGGAGCTGCCGTGAGAGTGATCACGACTCCGTGATCGAGCGCGGCGTGGCGCGATGCACGATCCAGCAGAGTTCCGCCTCCGCATGCGATCACACGAGGAGGACCGGCGAGCAATTCGTTCAGGATCTCCTTCTCGCGCTCGCGAAACGCACGCTCCCCCTCACGGCGCCAGATGTCTGCGACGGAAGCTCCGGCTCGCTGCTCGATGCGTGCATCCGTATCGACCCATGGTAGCCCCGTGCGCTCTGCGACACGGGGCGCGAGAGACGACTTTCCCGTTGCCATGAACCCGCCGATAAAAATACTCCTCATCTAGTAGGCCTCGACCTGTGCGCGGTATCCCGCCACGTTGCGCAGCAGCTCGTTCATCGAATCGCCGCCGAACTTCTCGAGCAACGCGTCTGCGAGTACGAGACCGACCATCGCTTCGGCGACGACCGAGGCCGCGGCCACGGCGCAAATGTCGCTCCGTTCGAAGGCCGCATCAAAAGGCTCTTTGGTGGCAATGTCGACACTGCCGAGTGCTCGCCGCAATGTGGCGATTGGTTTCATCGAGGCACGACACACGATGGCCTCCCCATTGGAAATGCCACCCTCGAGGCCACCCGCATGATTGCTCGGCCGCACGAATCGAGGCGCCACGTAGGCGATCGGGTCGTGCACTTGCGATCCGCGCATGCCTGCTGCCGCGAAGCCGTCGCCGATCTCCACGGCTTTGATCGCTTGAATGCTCATGAGCGCTTGGGCAAGTCGCCCATCGAGCTTGCGATCCCAATGCACATGACTACCAAGCCCAGGCATCACGCCGGTCGCAATGACCTCGACGCGACCCCCGAGTGTGTCCCCCGCGTGCGAGGCCGCCTTGATCGCTTCACGCATCTGCGCTTCCGCAGCGGCATCGCCGCACGACAGATCGCTCGCTCGCGCACGCTCTCGAAGGCCAGCTGTTGCCGAACTTGCGAGCACCTCACCGATTTGCACGACGTGCGCAAACACGTCGATTCCAACGCAGGCGAGCAGCACGCGCGCAACCGCTCCACAGGCTGTCCGTGCGGCGGTCTCACGCGCGCTCGCACGCTCCAGCACATCACGCAGATCGCGACGGTCGTACTTGAGCCCACCTGCGAGATCAGCGTGACCTGGTCGTGGGCGCGTGAGTTTTTCTGGCTCTGTCGCGAACGCCTCTGCTCCCATGCGACCTTTCCAGCTCGCAAAATCGCGGTTTTCGATGGTCATCACGATCGGCGAACCCAGAGTCTCCGCGTTGCGCACGCCCGCAGAGATCGTCACGCGATCAGTCTCGATCTTCATGCGCCCGCCGCGGCCATAGCCTTGCTGTCGTCGGCCCAGGTCTCGATCGATGTCGTCTGTGGTGATCCGCAGTCCAGCGGGCATGCCTTCGACCATCGCGGTCACGCATGGGCCATGCGATTCGCCGCCTGTCATCCAGCGCAGATGTGCCATAGAGGCATCACGCTAACAGAGGCGACGTTTGCAGATCACCCGCAAAGACAACGAGCTGCGCTTCGAGATTCGCGCCAAACCGAGGGCGAAACGCAGCGCCATCGGTGACCCGAAAAAAGACGTACTTCTCCTCGCCATCGCGGCGCCTCCCATCGACGGCGCGGCCAATGAAGAGATCGTGCGCATACTCGCGAACGCGCTACGCGTGCCCAAGCGCAACATTCGGATCGCGCACGGCGAGGGCGGCAAGAACAAGTTGATCGCGGTCGTGGGCCTCGACGAAGCCGAGTTGCATCAGCGGCTCTCCGTTGCTCACGCGGCCTCGTGATAGTCTCGCGGCGAGTGGGTCATGAGGTTCGCCAAGTACGAAGGCCTGGGAAACGACTTCATCGTCGTCGACGCGAACAGCGCGACCACGCTTTCGGCCGCACGAGTCGCTGCTCTTTGCGACCGTAGATTCGGCATCGGGGCAGACGGCGTGCTGCTCGTCACGTCGAGTGAAGCCACAACGGGCGACTCGGCGATCGCCAACATGAAGGTCCTCAACGCGGATGGCTCGAATCCCGAAATGTGCGGCAACGGTTTGCGGTGCGTCGCGCTCCACCTCGCGAGCAAGATGAGCGCGTCTGCTGCCAAGTTCGTCATCTCCACGGACGCTGGGCTTCGTACGTGCAACGTGGACCGCAACGGCAACGATGCGATCGTGTCGGTCGACATGGGCGAAGTGCGTGCGCTCGGTTCACGCACGATCGTCGCGCTTGGCATGAACTACGAAGTCTTTGTTGGCGATGCCGGCAATCCACACGCGATCATGTTCGGCCGATTCACCCGACAAGACGCAGAACGCATTGGTCCCGCCATCGAAAAAGACGCGACCTTCCCAAAGGGCACGAACGTCGAGTTCGCAACCGTGCATGATGCACGCATCGATCTCATCGTGTGGGAGAGGGGTGTCGGTATTACTTTGGCGTGTGGAACAGGCGCTTGCGCGACTGCCGTCGTCGCGCGACACCTGAAGCTGGTCCCGGCCGAGGGCGAGATCATCGTCTCGCTTCTTGGCGGCGAACTTCGTGTCCAGCCAGAACCCCAGGGTCGGACGACGATGACCGGACCGGCACGTTTGGTGTTCGTGGGGGACGTTCCATGAGTGAGTTGCGCGCGCTGCTCGTCACGGCGCAGCCCGAGGTCGTGCGCGTGTTCGAAGCGGCCATGGAGACGGCCAACGACACGCTCCTCGTCGCGAGCGAAATGTCTGCGGCGGTGCTCATGGCGAGCGCAGAGCAACCCGCGCTCGTCTTCATCGATCTCACGTTGCCCGCAGGAACAGGCCTGGCGCTGGTGCATCATGTGCTCGCCAGTCATCCCAAAGCGGCGATCCTCGCGCTCGCCACGACGCAAGGTTTGGTCACCGCAGCCGAAGCGATCTCGCTCGGCGCGAGCGGACTGTTATTGCTGCCTGTCGACGGCGACGCTGTGCTTCGCGCGCTCTCCGAGGTCCGCGCGCGTCGAGGCGCCGAAGATGCCATCGCGAGGCTGACCACCGAGCGCGGCGCACTGCTCGATCAAGCAGAAGCCATGACTCGTGCTGTGAGTGTCGCTCGCGGAGGCAACGATCGCGAAATCGCGGAGTCGCTGCTCGCGCTCTTCGTACTCGCCAGTGGTGCGCGCGGCGCGGCGTTCTTCGGTCCAGAAACGAGTCGCGGGGCGAGGCCTCGCCTGGCGGCGTTTGGTTCGGGACACGAACTGCGCGACCAGTATGGCGACGCGGACCTGATCGAAGTTGCGTCCGCGCGCGCTGCCGCGATGCACGTGTTTGGTCCCGTCGCGCGCACGCTCGGATGTGCGTTGCTCGAACGCACGGACCCCGCCGCGAGCGACCGAACCGCGAGCGCCATTGCGTTTGCCAACGCTCTCTTGATGATCTCGGCGCGCGCAGCTACATCGATCCCGCCGGCGCCAGAGAGTCACGTCGTCGCTGAAAATCAATTCGCGCGAATCCTCGAGCGCGCTCTCGAAGAAAAAAAACCAGGACTGCTGCTGAGTCTGCTGCCATCGCCGGGCGCGCGTGTCGACCTCGCGAAGTTGCCGCTCGCGGACGAAGGCGCACTTGGCGGTCACCGACCCGACGGAGGAGCATGGCTGCTTTTGCCGAACCGATCGGCGATGGACGCACCCGCGTTGCTGCTGACGCTCGGGACGCGCGGAGTCGGCATTGCGGCATTCCCCACCGACGGCGCTCGTGCCGCAGACCTTCTCGCGCTCGCAGAAGCTCGTGCGCGCGAAGCCTTACGGTCGCCTTATTACGATCTACCTGCGCCCGGCGTTTCACTAGGCGAACTTGCTCAAGCGCTACTGCGCTCGGCGTCTCTCGAGTCCCGAGTGTCTTCTCTATTTCCGCTCGAGCTCTCCATGCCCTCGCTCGAATCACTTCTCGCGCACACCGCTCGAAACGCTCAGCGCGCACCGAAGACGGGACCACTTCGCATCAGCGTCGCTTCGGCCGAGACCGATCGCATTGCGAAGATCGCGCGAGAAGTGTTCGATGCCGACAAAGGAAAACTTGGCGTTGTGAATACTGCTGGCCAGGCGGGATGCGAGGGAATCGAAGTGCTCGTGATCAGCTCACCGCGCGCCAGTTGGGCGCTCGTTGGCCGCTGGGAGAAAGAGCGCCTGCGCGCAGTTCACACGTGCGATCCGACGACCTGCTCAGCGCTCGTCGCCCGCATCGATCTCGTCAAAGGCGTGGTGCGATGAGTTCCTCCGATCACATCCGCAGTCTCGCGTCCGCCATTCGCGCTCACGATCCCACGACGCCCCGATTTCACGTGGTCGTCTGTGGCGTACCTGCGCGCATCGCGACTTTTGCCCGCGCATGTCTGCGGCTTTCGTCTTTTCGTCCCCCTGCAGAACAAGCGCCGGCGGTGCCAGTGCCGCACGCTGTCGCGACCATGCCGCTTGGCGACGCACTCGACCTCTATGTGGTTTCGCTACCGCTCGTTCCGGCCTACGCGCCGTTGTGGCCGCTCACGCTTTCGGCGGCGCATGTCGTCGTGAGGCTGGATCATGCGGCCTCGCGCTTGCTGGACGACGCGAGCGCTATTTCGGGCAAGCGCGTGATCGACGCCACGACATTGCTGCCGACGTTTTCGGAGGACGATGAAGAGGCCGTCGGTGCGCTGGTGAGCGCCGCCGTCGAGTTGGTGATTCGCTGATCGTCACGCCCCGACGATCGTTCCGATGGGATCGCCGAACACCACACGCTTGATGTTGCCGCGCGTCGTCAGTTTGAACACGCGCACCGGCAAACCGTTGTCGCGACACAAGGTCACTGCGGTTTGATCCATCACACCAATGCGCTCTTGCAGAAAATGATCGAACGACATGTGCGTGAACATTTGCGCGTCCGGAAATCGCATCGGATCCTTGTCGTAGACGCCATCGACTTTGGTGGCTTTAAATAGGGCGTCTGCGTGGATCTCCATCGCGCGCAATGCCGCGGCAGTGTCGGTGGAGAAGTAGGGGTTGCCCGTGCCCGCTGCGAAAATCACCACATGACCACGCTCGAGGTGACGCATCGCGCGCCGGCGAATGTAGGGCTCGGCCACCTGACGGATTTCGAGCGCCGAGAGCACGCGCGTCGCGACTCCGCACTTCTCCAGCGCGTCTTGCAACGCGAGACCGTTGATGACTGTTGCGAGCATGCCCATGTAGTCGCTCTGCGCCCGGTCCATCCCTGCGCTCGCGCCTTTGAGCCCACGGAAGATGTTGCCACCACCGACGACGATCCCAATCTGCACTCCGACCGCATGAACCTCGGCGAGTTCTTGGGCCGTGGCGCGCAGCACGTCGGGGTGAATCCCAAAGCCGCCGTCGGTCCCACAAAGCGCTTCGCCGCTCAATTTCAGGACGATTCGTCGATACCGCAAATCAGGATGACGAGGAGGCGGAGGAACCGTCAAGTCGTCGCGTTCGCCAGGAGGCCGCATGAGGTTGGTCCTACTCGCGCGCGGATTGAAGCGCAACGATTGGCGTGTCGGACTCATGGCTCAACAGGGAAGGGTGGTCGACAGGGGTTGCTCCACCGCACATCACCCGTGCACCAGGCTGTGCTATTGAGCAGCACATGATGGCGGCGATCTCCGCAAGATTCAGCGCTCGGCTCGCGCTCTGTGTGGCGCTGAGCTCGGCCATGGGTTGCAGTTCGTGCAACGAAAAAGCGCTCGACCCGGGTACGTCCGATTCCGGAAGCAAGGCGTCGCAACTGACGCCCGAACAGAGCGCGAAGGTGCTCGCCCGTGTGGGCGACGTGACGATCACTCTTGGCGACTATGTCGCCGCGCTCGATCACATGGATCAATTCGATCGGCTGCGATACCAGTCGCCCGAGCGCCGCAAAGAACTCCTCAGTGAGATGATCGATGTCGAGCTGCTCGCCCACGAAGCAACGGCAAAAGGCTACGACAAGGACCCGATCGCCCAGCAAGAGCTTCGAGCGATCTTGCGCGACGCCCTACTGAAGGACTCCCGCAAAGGCGTGCCGGACCCGTCAGAAATTCCTGACGACGAAGTGCGCGCCTATTACGACGCTCACGTTGCGGACTACAAAGATCCCGAGCGGCGCCGACTGTCGCTCATCGTTCTGCATGACGAGTCCGCCGCAAAAAGTGTCCTCGAACAGGCGAAAAAAGGCACGGCCGCGGACTGGGGTGCGCTCGTTCGCGACAAGTCGATAGACGGGCAAGCCAAGGCCAATGTGCCGGTCGATCTCGCGGGGGACTTCGGTATGGTGAGTCCACCCGGTGATTCGCGTGGCGACAATCCGCGCGTGCCTGACGAAGTGCGCGCCGCGATCTTCGAAGTGAGCAAGGTCAACGACGTGCTCGATCGCGTGGTCAAGTCGGCCGACAAATTCTACGTCGTGCGGCTCACGCAAAAGTCGGATTCACACGAGCGGACCTTCGCCGAAGCCGAGCGCAGTGTTCGCGTGAAGCTCGCCCAAGACAAAATGCGCGCAAAAGACGAAGAGACCCTCGCGGCGTTACGCACGCAGTTTCCCGTGCAAATCGACGATAAAGCGCTCGAACAAGTCCAAGCCGATATTCCCGTACCAGGGAGTGACGGCGGCGCGAAGAAGTGACCCGATGCAGCGCGAAGACCGAGACGTTCCGGTCCACGATCGCATGCCGCTGGTTCGACTTGCGATCGCTCCCGCGCCTCGCGCAAAGAAAAAGCCGACGGACTGGCGCTGGCAGATCCGCAACGCAGTCACGACGCTCGACGGACTGAGTGACGCGCTAAACCTCACCGACGACGAACGCGCAGGAGCGCAACGCGCAGCGCGTCAGGGCCTGCCCATCTCGATCACACCTTATTATCTGGCGCTCGTGGACCGTCACGATGCAGCGTGTCCGATTCGTCGACAGTGTGTACCGGTGGCAGACGAGTCGATCGATGTACCTGGAGATCTCGTCGATCCGCTCGGCGAAGAAGCACACACGGTCGCGCCGCATCTGGTGCAGCGGTATCCCGATCGCGCCTTGCTCCTCGCTACCGATCGATGCGCAGTTTACTGCCGTTTTTGCACGCGTTCGCGCATCGTGGGTCATGGTGGTGGCGCTGTCTCGTTGACCGATCTGGCGCCCGCCTTCGCGTATTTGCGGGCGCATCCAGAGGTGCGTGACGTCATCGTCAGTGGTGGTGATCCGCTTGCGATGAGCACCGATCGATTGACTCGCCTGCTCGAGGCGCTGCGCTCGATCGAGTCACTCGATACCATTCGGCTGGCCACACGCGTGCCTGTGACTCTCCCCATGCGCATCACGTCCGAGCTGACGCGGGCGCTGAAGCGTCATCATCCGATTTGGATCATGACGCACTTCAATCACCCCAAAGAACTGACCCGAGCCGCGGTGCGCGCGTGCACGCGACTGGCCGACGCGGGTTTTCCGGTGATGAATCAGACCGTGCTTCTCGCCGGCATCAACGACACGACCGAGACGCTCGAGGCACTTTTCCGCGGACTCGTGCGCGCCCGCGTGCGGCCTTATTATCTGCTGCAAATGGATCCGGTTCGCGGGAGCGCCCATCTGCGAACGCCGCTATCCCGAGGCATCGAACTGATTGGCTCGTTGCAAGGCCGCCTCACGGGGATCGCGCTGCCGAAGCTGATTTGCGATACGCCCGGCGGCAAAGGCAAAGTGCCCTTGTTGCCCGACAACATCGTCCGCCGCGAAGAGGGCAAGACCTGGCTGCGCACGTTTCGCGGCGAGATCGTCGCCTACGTGGATCCGCCCACAGCGTGACGCGATGTGCGGTATACGAGCGCCATGAGTAGCTCCCGTTCCCCCGTCGATCGACTGGATGAACTCAACGCCAAGGCTTTGCTTGGTGGCGGCGCCGATCGAATCAAAAAACAGCACGAAGGCGGCAAGCTCACAGCACGCGAACGCGTCGACCTCTTGCTTGATCCAGGATCGTTCATCGAGATTGGTCGCTTCGTCACGCATCGCTGCGTGGACTTCGGCATGGAGACGCAGAAGGTCCTCGGCGATGGAGTGATCACGGGATACGGAGCGGTCGATGGTCGCAAGGTTTTCGTCTTCGCGCAGGACTTCACTGTGTTTGGTGGCTCGCTCTCGGGCGCGTACGCACAGAAGATTTGCAAGGTGATGGACATGGCCATGAAGGTCGGCGCGCCTGTCATCGGTCTCAACGACTCGGGTGGAGCGCGCATTCAAGAAGGCGTCGAGTCGCTCGCGGGCTACGCAGACATTTTCTTGCGCAACACTCTGGCGAGCGGCGTAGTCCCTCAAATCAGCGCGATCATGGGGCCGTGCGCGGGTGGCGCGGTGTACTCGCCAGCCATCACCGACTTCATCTTGATGGTCGAAGGCACGAGCTACATGTTCATCACCGGGCCTGACGTCATCAAAGCGGTGACGCATGAAGAGGTCACCAAAGAAGCGCTCGGCGGCGCTCACACACATGCATCGAAGAGCGGCGTGTGTCATCTCACTTCGCCAGACGACAAGACGTGCATCGCGCAAGTGCGTGAGCTGCTCTCGTACATGCCGTCGAACAACCACGAGGATCCGCCGTTCAAACCGACCAACGATCCGCCGCTGCGTGACGTGCCCGAGCTCGACACAATGATCCCGCTCGAGAGCAATCGTCCGTATGACGTAAAAGACGTGATCGTCTCGGTCGTCGACGATGGCCATTTATTCGAAGTCGCCGAGGCGTATGCGCCCAACATCGTCGTCGGCTTCGCGCACATTGGGGGTCGATCGGTGGGCATCGTCGCGAATCAACCCGCAGTTCTGGCAGGCGTGCTGGACATCGACGCCTCGATGAAAGCAGCTCGTTTTGTGCGGTTTTGTGATTGCTTCAACATCCCGCTGGTCACATTCGTCGACGTACCAGGCTTCTTGCCCGGCACCGAGCAAGAGTACGGCGGCATCATCAAGCACGGCGCCAAACTGCTCTTTGCCTTCGCCGAAGCGACGGTGCCCAAGGTCACCGTCATCTTGCGCAAGGCTTACGGCGGCGCTTACGACGTGATGGCCAGCAAGCACATTCGCGCAGACGTCAACTTCGCGTTCCCCACCGCCGAGATCGCCGTCATGGGATCGGATGGCGCCGTCAACATCGTGCGCCGCAAAGAGATCGACAGCGCAAAAGATCCCGCAGCGGCCAGGGCCGAGTTCGTCGCCGACTACAAAGAGAAGTTCGCGAACCCCTACAAAGCAGCCGAACTGGGCTTCGTCGACGAAGTCATTTATCCGCGAACCTTGCGCGCCCGACTGCATCGCTCGCTCGAGCTGCTCAAAGACAAGCGCGACCAAAATCCGCCGAAGAAGCACACGAACATCCCACTGTGAGCAAGGGCCCCGATCGCGCAAAATTTGGCCCGACGCTCGATTGACCTCTATCGCCAAGAGTGCGCGGCGACTCCTGTGACGTCCGCTGCGCCATGTGGAGGAAGCGATGAGCACGATGGGCGACCAAGGCGACGCAAGGACGACGAAACGAACCCCGTTCGATGCGCTCGTCGAAGTGGCGGAACCAACTGGGGCGACCGACGGCGAACCGTTCGAAGCGCAAGC
>JAYVXK010000676.1:0-5304 GCA_043785265.1 Myxococcales bacterium
AGCAATCCTCCACCGAGGTCGATTGGCGAACGGCGAAAGTCCCCGTCGTCTCCGCCTAGCTCGCGCTCGCCAAACTCGGTCGCGGCCCCGCCCACTCCCAAGACACGCTCGTCCACGCCTCCGCCACCCCCAGCGAAATCGATTCGGCGCTCGTCCGCCACGATGCGTCTCGACGTCGTCGACTTCGATCTCGTCAATGCTGCGCGGCGAATCGTAGAGAGTTCGCTGGGTGTCGTGCGTGGAGAGCGAGTGCTCATCATCGTCGACCGCGCGCGTGACAATCTCGCGCCGGCGCTCGTCGAAGTAGCGCGCAATCTAGGTGCAACTTGCGAGTCGATCACCCTCGAGAACATCGAGGCACGTCCGATTCGACAAGTGCCTGCAGCCATTCACGCGTCGATGCGCAGCGCGCAGGCGTCGATCCTTCTGGTGGGTTTCGAAGACGGCGAACAGCCGATGCGGATGGATTACTTGGAGGCCGTGCGCACGCTCGGGCTTCGCCACGCGCACATGGTTGGTGTCACACGCCGCTCGATGCTCGCGGGATTTTCCGTGGATCCTACACGCATCTTGGACACGACTCGCGCCGTTCGCACGCGTCTGCGAGCGGACTCGGTGCTCAAACTACGTTCGACGATCGGCTCTGACCTCACCATCAAGCTCTCGCCCGCTTATCGCTGGGCAGAGCACGTCGGCGTCATTCGTCCGGGTCGCTGGGAGAATCTTCCGTCGGGCGAGTTGATGACCTCGCCCGGCGAAATCAACGGCGTGTTCATGTGCGACGCGAGCATGGGTGGGCCGTTCGGACAAGCCGCCGGATTGCTCACGCGATCGCCAGTTCGGTTCGAAATCGACGCTGGCATCGTCAAGAGTGTCTCGTGCATCGACCGCACGTTGCAACGCGACGTCGAGGCCTTCTTGCGTAGCGAGCATCACGCTGATCACGTGGGCACCATCGTTTTAGGCACGAACGTGGGCATCCTCGCGCCGATCGGTGAACTCATTTGCGATCAAAATCTGCCAGGTCTCCACATCGGCCTCGGCTCGACTTTTCCCGACAAAACAGGCGCGCCTTCTACGACGCGCGCGCAGCTGTCTCTCACGTGCTCGAACTCTGACGTCGATCTCGATGGCGCACCGCTGTTGAGAAACGGTCGCTACATGATCGTTTGACTCATGAATCACGGAGTTCTCTTGACCGTGGCGTATGACGGCACGGGCTATTCGGGCTGGGCCGCACAAGAGAGTGTGCCGACGGTCGAGGGCGCCCTGCAAGCCGCCGTGAGTGCGATCGATGCGCGCGCCAGCAAGACGCGCGGAACAAGTCGCACGGATGCGGGCGTACACGCCGAAGACCAGCGCGTGGCGTTCGACGCCATGCTCGACATCGACGAGCGCGGATGGGTCATGGCGGTCAACGCGCATCTACCCGATGACATCGCGGTGCGGGCCGCGCGACGCACCAGCGTTTCGTTCAACCCGCGTCATGCGTCGCTGTGGAAACGCTATCGCTACCGGTTGCTGCTCGACACTGTGCGCGACCCTCTCGAGCGAACGCGCGCGTGGCGGGTCGGCTACTCGATTGATCGCGTTCGCATGGAACGCGCCTGCGCGATGCTCGTGGGAACCCACGATTTTGGGGCGTTTCGCACAGCGAGGGACGAGCGACCCACCACCGTTCGCACGCTCCGGCGAGTGTCTGTCGAGCCACTCGCAGGCCGTGTCATCTCGATTGCGGTCGAGGGCGATGCGTTCATGCACAACATGGTTCGGATCATCGTAGGCACGGTCGTCGACGTCGCGCGCGGCAAGCTCGACGAGTCAGTCATCCTGCGCGCGCTCGAGAGCAAACGTCGCAGTGATCTTGGGATGACCGCGCCCGCGCACGGGCTCACGCTCGAGCACGTGGAGCTCTCGTTGCCAGAAGGGACCTCGCAACCATGGCCGCGTTGAGCGCTCCCGCTCGTGTCGCCGTGCGCGCACCGCATGCAGGCGAAGGCGCTGTGGTCGCTTCGCTGTGGCGCGAGCTGTGGGACGTCCACGAATCGTGGGGCAGCTACGCAGGCGCAAAAGACGAGGCGGCATACGATCAAGTGGCGGCTCGCATCGATCAAGACTCGCGCATACGCGGCGGCAACATCATCCTCGGCCGCCACCTTCACCTCGTGGCAACCCTCGATGGGGGCGCGCCTCTCGGACAAGTCGAAGGCTGGGTCGATCGATTTGGTGAGAGCCCGATGACGCCTTGGACCTGTGAAGTGCGGTCGCTGGTCGTGAACGAAAAAGCGCGCGGACATGGACTCGGCCGCGCGTTGCTCGCTGCGCTCGGAAACGCGGCGACGACTTTGGTGCGCGGCCCCGTCGTGCTGGTTGCCGAAGTTCTCGAGCCGAATCCCGCGCATACATTTTATGCGCGGGCAGGGTACTCACCGATCTCGTGGGTAGGCCGCATCGACGACCTCGAGAAACACTTGCATCCTACACGCGATTCGAGTGGGATTTCTGCCCGCGTCGCGCGACCGTCGGATGCGTACGCGCTCGCTCTGCTCGACACGACTCTCGCGGGACGACGTCGCGCGCAAGGTGACGTTCGCTTCGACCCGCCGCGCGCGATTGACGCAACGCTGATAGGCACACTCGCAGCGCGACTCGACGGCTCGTGGGCATTCGGTCCGATGCCGCAAGAGCTCGTGGTGACCGACGCAAAAGGCACGCTTCACACCGCGACGAGTCTGTATGTGGCGCCGCTCGATCCGCCTTTTCTGCCGGCTCGTCGCGCGATCCTCACACGCCTCGGTGTAGACGCTGCCACCGATCCCGCGCCTTATTTGAGCGCTCTCGTTCCGTTCGCTGCGCAGATCGCGACGACATGGGGTGCTCGCACCATGGAAATTTCGGATCTCTCCGCGCCAGGCACTCCGCTTCATCGTGCGGCCATCGAGGCGGGGGCGCGCCCGTGGTCGCGCGTCGTCGCCAAGCGCCACCTGCCTGCGTGGTAGCTTGCGCCTCGCGTGTGATGACGCATGATCATCCTTGGGAATGCAGCCACCAGCTCTCCGGTTTGTGTTCGTAGTCGCCTTGCATTCGGAGTTTTCATGATGCGCTCGACTCTCGTTTTTTCATCGGTTCTGTTCGCGGCGTTCGTCTCGGGTTCTGCGCTCGCGCAGACGAGCCCGGTCGCCGCGACGCCTACCGTCGTCGCTACAGCGCCGGTCGTCGCGGCAACAGGGCCAACGCCGGCGCAAGTCCAAGCGTCGCAAGCAGAGGCGCGCAAACTCTCCGATGCGTTCGTGAGTGTGGCCGAGCGCGTGAGTCCGAGCGTCGTGCAGATCGACGTGACCGTGCGCGACGAAAGCCAAGACAGTGTTCTTCGGTGGCTCGGGTCGGGTGCAGACAGCACGCCGATCTCACGCGGCATGGGATCGGGTGTCGTCTTCACACCTGACGGCGCGATCCTCACCAACAATCATGTCATCGAGAACGCGCTCACCATCAATGTGCACTTGCGCGACGGGCGGTTCTTGCCAGCGCGTCTCATCGGGCGCGATCCAGCGACGGATCTGGCTGTAATCAAGGTAGATGCTCAAGGTCTCGTCGCGGCGCGCTTCGCAGACAGTGACCCGATGAAAGTCGGCGAGTGGGTCGTCGCGATCGGTTCTCCGTTCGGACTTGGCTACACCGTGACGACAGGCGTTCTGAGTGCGAAGGGTCGCGGCGGCCTGGGCATGAACGCCATCGAGGACTACCTGCAGACGGACGCGAGCATCAACCCAGGCAACTCAGGCGGTCCGCTCTGCAATCTCGACGCGCAGGTCGTTGGCATCAACACGATGATCGTCGGACGCGGCAGCGGCATTGGCTTCGCGGTGCCTTCGAACATCGCTCGTCGCGCGGCCGAACAAATTCTTCGGATTGGTCACGTCGAGCGCGCGTGGATCGGCGTTTCGGTCCAAGATCTCTCTCCCGATCTCGCGACCGCGATGAAACTCGACCCTCGAGCAGGCGCGCTCGTCAACATGGTCACAGACGGCGGTCCCGCGTCCAAGGCTCAAATCAAGCCCGGCGACGTGATCGCGTCCGTCGCCGGCAAAACCGTGCACGACGCTCACGAGTTGACGCGAGAAGTGATCTCTCACGACGTAGGTCAGGTGATCAACGTCGAGGTCGTGCGCGCTGGGCAGCACTACGGCACGCAAATCACACTCTCCGCGCGACCCGAACCGCCCGTCCAGCCAGTGCCCGTGCAACAGCAGAACGTGCCTCAAGTCGGCTTCGGTCTCGCTGTCCGCGATCTCGGTCCACAACAAGCGCAGCAGCTCGGACTCGGCAGCAAATCGATCGCCGTCGTCACCAATGTCAATGTTGGATCGAGCGCTGATCGCGCTGGCATCAAGACTGGCGACGTCGTCGTCGAAGCGGATGGCAAAGCTGACCCCACTTCGTCTGACGTGCAGATTGCCGCAGAAGATGGCGTGCTCGTACTCCGTCTGAAGCGCGGCGAAGCGCAGTTTTACGCAGCCGTGAAGAAGTAGCGACTGCACTGTGATAGACACGCGCGCATGCGAGTCTTGGTCACTGGCGGAAGCGGTTTTTTGGGGAGTTGGGTCGTCGAACTGCTCAGCAAAGAAGGCCACGACGTGCGTGCGCTCGTGCGCAAGACGTCCAACACGACGTTTCTCGAGTCGCTGAAAAAAGTCGAGCTCGCGTACGGCAGCGTAGAGGACGCGCCATCGGTCGACACTGCGATGAAGGACGTCGATGCGGTCGTGCACTCGGCGGGTCTCGTGAAGGCTCGCAACGCCGCAGAGTTTCACGAGGTGAACGTACAAGGCACAGTGAACCTGCTGGAAGCGGCTGAAAAGCGGGCGAAATCGCTCAAACGATTCGTCCACGTCTCCAGTCTCGAGGCATGCGGCCCCTCGCACGACGGCAAGCCGGTGTCGGTCACTCAAGAAGAACCGTGCACGGGTTATGGTCGATCGAAGTTGGCTGCGGAGCGCGCAGTGCTTGCTCGCAAAGACAAGGTGCCGGTCACGATCTTGCGGCCGGGCGCGATCTTTGGTCCACGCGATCACGAAATTCTCGATGCGTTCAAGAGTGTCAATCGCGGACTACTACCGACCATCGCGGGCGGGCGTGCTCTGGGTGTCTTCATCCACGCGCGCGATTGCGCCCAGGCATGCCTGAGCGCAATCAACGCAGACGTGCCGAGCGGCAGCATCTATTTCGTCGTGGACAACACGGGTCCGATCACGCAGCGCGAGTTCTTGGAGATCGTCGAAGAGGCGCTCGGAAAAAAAGCGC
>JAYVXK010000677.1:0-5299 GCA_043785265.1 Myxococcales bacterium
GACAAGAATTTCATCACCATCCTCTCGACCATTGGACCAAGCGGCGACACCAACAAAGTGCAGTGGCGCGTGGTCACGACGTCCAAGAGCGACCGCAAAGAAAAACTCCTCGACCTCAAGAATCAAGTCCGCACGCTCGCGCGCAAAGTCCCTGATTTGAAGGTCGCGGTAAGTGACCCGGCGTTCATCGAAGGCGCAGGAACTCAGGCTCCGATCATGGTGCAGGTGCGCGCGGCGACCTATGAGGAGCTTGAGCCGCTCGCTCATCAATACGAGAACGCGTTGCGATCCATACCAGGCGTCACGGATGTCGCGATGAAGTACAACCCAGGTCGCCCCGAGTTGCGCATCTCGGTCGATCGCGACAAGGCAGCGCGTGCAGGAATCCCAGTGTCGCAAGTCGCGGCCACGGTGCGCGCCAGCATCGAAGGCGACGAGGGCAGTAAGCTTCGTCAGGGCAAGGACGAAATCCCCATTCGCGTTCGTTTGGGACACGCTGATCGCGCGAACATGGACGACGTCATGCGCATGACGATCCAGACTCCCAAGGGGCCCATGGCGCTCGGCGATCTCGCGACGATCGAGCGCGGCGAGGGACCCAATGTGATCGAGCGCGAAGCCCGCGAGCGTCAGATCGTGGTGTGGGCGTTTCCGCTCAACCGACCGCTTGGTGAAATCCAAACCGAGATGACCGCGGCTTTCGCGAAGATCAAGATGCCGCCAGGAGCGAGCTATCACCTCGACGGGCAAATCAAGCAGATGAACGAGACGAACGACTCGATGGGCGTCGCGCTTCTGCTGGCTGTCGTCTTCATCTACATCGTGCTCGCAGCCCAGTTCGAGAGCTTCATCCACCCGCTCACGATCATGTTCACCACCATCCCGCTCGCGTGGATTGGTGCCATCGTCGCGTTGTTTCTCTCAGGCACTCCGCTCGCGATGGGCTCGGCGATCGGGATTATTTTGCTCATTGGTCTCGTCATCAAGAACGCCGTGCTCGTCATAGACCGCGCGATTGTTCGGGTGCGCGATCACAACGAGACACCCATGCAGGCCATGCTCGCAGCAGGTCCCGAGCGGCTCCGCCCGATCTTGATGACGAGTGCTGCCATGATCCTTGGCATGCTGCCCACTGCCACCTCGCATGGCGATGGCAGCGAGTTTCGTGCGCCGATGGCCGTGGCCGTGATCGGCGGCGTCATTGCGTCCACGGGACTGTCGCTCGTCGTCGTGCCCGCGACCTATCTGTTCGTCGAGTCGGTGAAGGCGTGGGTATTTGCTCTGTTCAGAGCACCTACGGGCCGCCCAAACCAGCCAGAACCAGCCGAATAGCGATTCTGACCCACGGGTCAGTCAGTCGCGGAGGGCTTCGACCAGGCGAGGAATGTCTCTCGCGGCGACACCACACAGCGCGACACGGAGCGCGGTCTTTTGCGGTACGACGAACACCCCGCGCGCGCGCATGCTCGCGGCCTTTGCCGCTGCGTCTTGGTGAAAGACAGTGACGAAGAAGCCACCCTCGTAGCGTGGGTAGATCAAGCCCGCCGCACGCGCCTCTCGGTTGAACACGTCCACGCGCGAGGCGAGCAATGCTTTGAGATGTTCGCGTTCTCGCGTCACCGACGCAGCGAGGTCTTTGTCCGTGAGCAGTTGAGTGATCGCGCGCAAGCCGCCACGCGAGCAGTTGGACCACGTGCCGCGACACGAATACGACAACGCCGCTTCGGTCATCGCACGCTCTTTTGCGTCAGGGACGCACGCGACGATCGCGCCCACGCGCAGACCATAATGGGTGAACGCCTTCGAAGCGCTCCATGCGACCAACAACCCCACGTGATCCACAAGCGAGGCTAAAACACTGAGGTTTTCGCGCGGGTCGTTCTTTGCGTAGGCCGAGTAAGCCGTGTCGAGCAGCAACGTCACCGGGCCGCGTTTGCCATGCGCAGACAGACACGCGGCGACCTCGCGCCACTCGGCGGCGGTCATCGAGTAGCCGGTCGGATTGTGACAGGGGTCGTTCAAGAAAATCAGCGCACGCTTTTGTTTGGCGAGAGTCTCTCCGAGGGCTCGATCGAGCGCGCCGACATCGAAGCCGCCAACCTGTCCATCCGCACCCGTTTGAAACATCGAGAACGTCGAGACCGCGCGCTCCGATTCGTCCGCGAGTGTTTGATAGGGGCCCCAAAAGAAGTTCGTCGTGAGGAGCGCTTGTCCAGGTTCGAGGTAGTTGGCGATGGCGTGCCTCAACGCGCCGGTGCCACCAGGGGTGGCCGCAGCGACCGCGTGCTCGCGTAGCGCAGGGTGGCCGCTGAACACGTCGTCCATCACCGCCCGCAGGAAATCAGGCGTACCCGCGATCGGCGCATAGGCGGCCCACTCCTCGGCGCTCACGTCATGTACGGCGCGCGCAGCGGTCTCGAGGATTGCGAGTTTGCCTTCGTCATCGAGCAAGGCACCCACTGTCGCGTTGATGATCGCCTCGCCCTTTTTCAGCCTCTCCTGGGCTTCGCGGTTGAGCGCGAAGATCGGATCGTCAGCCGGGCGGCCCTGATGCGTTGGAATGAGGTGAACCATGCAAGTCGCCTTTAATTGTAGACCACGCCGCGCCGTGCGCGGACGTGGCGTCATAGAACAGTAGCGCAACGCCGGCGAGGGAGACGTCATCGCTTTCTGTTCGAGCCGCGTTTCGCAAGCGCTGACAGATTGTCAGCGCAGTGGAGGCTGAGAGCGACGTTGCTGCCACGTTGGCTCCGCGCCGATCTCTGCGAGCCCATTATTTACGGCATTTCATGCGTGGCACGCGCTATGCTCACGCCTACCAATACATGCGTCTTCCGATTGTGCTTTGCGGGCTCGTGGTCGCGCTGACGCTTGCGTCATCTGCCTCGGCTGCGCCCACATTGACCGTCTTGCCCACGGTCCAACGCTTTTACCAAGACGGCACCGTGCCCGCTCAGCACCCCATGCCCGCGGGATCACAAGGGCTCAACTTCGACGACTGCAACAACAACGTGAAGATTCGTTTCACGCTCTCGATGACGAGCATCGACACCAGCAACTTCAGTCTTCAGGCATTCGCGGGACCGAGTGACTGCGGCCCCATCGCCGCGCGCACTGCCAACACGGCGGTGTGTTGGCCCGTCCTTGGCAACAACATCGCGCAAGCCAGTTCCAGCACTGTGGACATCAATGTTCGAGACATCGTCTCGCAGATCGGACGCAACGGATCGGGCATTAATTTGAGCTATTCATCTGCGCCATCGACAGTCTGTACGGGTGGATCGGGCGCGGTGTCCGTGTACTTCCTGCTGGTGCCCGCAGCCAACGGCGACGCGACGGGTCAGAGCAGCGCATTCAAGGTCAAACTAGTCGGGCCGCCTGCGCCCACGGTGACGAGCGTGGGCTCAGGCGATGGCTTGCTCAATGTCGCTTGGAAGCCGGCGACCGATACCGACACTCAAGGTTTTGTCGTGTACACCGATCCGCCGATCAACGCCGTCGCCGACGCTGGCGGGGTAACGACCTGCGCGGATGCTGGTTTTTCGGACGGCGGCGTGGATGACGCGGGCAACCCCATCAACATTCCCAATGACGCGAGTTGCGCGTTCACACCCATCGCGGTCTCCGACGGTGGAGCGTGCGGAACCTCTGCGTTGCTCGGCGGCGTTCCAGGATCGTCCTTGAGTGGGTTTGAAGCCGCGCGTACGGGCAACACGACCTCCAATCTCTCGGTCAAGGGTCTGGCGAACCTCACGACGTACAACGTCGCAGTCGCCGCGACCGATAGCTACGGCAACGTCGGACCCATCTCGGCGCCGTCGACCAGCAGCTGCGGCGCCCCCCAGCCCATCGACGACTTCTGGAAGCAGTATCGCCAAAACGGCGGCACCGCAGGCGGCAGTTGCGCGGCGGCCAATGTTGGAGAGACGGACAGCGCTCCGCTCTTTGGTTTGTGCGCGCTCGGACTCGCCGGGGTTTGGATGGCGCGTCGCAAATCACGCATGAACGATTCGCGGGGGCGCAAGTGAAGCACACGCTCTACGCGGCCATTTCCAGCTGCGGAATACTTGTATTGTGCAACGACGCGCATGCTCAGTACTCAGGCAACGAGATGGGCTCGGTACGACACAAGCACTTCGAGTCTGGACAGCACTTCGCGCTCGAGGTTCGCTTCGCGCCCTACAAACCCAGCATCGACTCTGCGCCAGGCGTGACGGGCGCGCCCTATCAATCGACGTTCGGCACCACACCGCGATTGCTCGGTGCGGTGGAGTTCGATTGGCAGGCATTGCGCATCCCGCACTTCGGGACTCTCGGACCAGGCGCGTCCGCCGGATACACGTCGATGAGCGCGCACGCCAACTTCACGCAGTGTCCCCCCGCACCTGCGTCTTGTCAGAGCGCAGAGAACACCTCGCTCGACGTCTTTCCGTTTTACGCGGTCGCGGTTTTGCGCATCGATGTCTTCCTGAGAGACTTCAACATTCCGCTGATCCCCTACGGAAAAGCCGGTGTCGGGCTCGCGTTCTGGCGCGCCTCGAATGACTCGGGCACGTCGAGCTACTCCGGCGTCGCAGGCAAAGGCCACACATGGGGGACGCACTTCGCCGTCGGCCTGGCCCTCTCGCTCAACTGGCTCGACCCTCGCGCTGCGCGCTCGCTCGACAGCGCCGTGGGCATCAACAACACATCGCTGTTTGGCGAGTGGATGTTCGCTGGACTCAATGGCTTCGGCGCGAGCGACGTTCTCTACGTCGGCACCAGCACGTGGCTAGGCGGCCTCAACGTCGAATTCTAGGCAGAAGGGCGCTGTTTTTCGCCGATAGCGGCGCGACTCCGTTGTCGAGAATCGTCTCCGTACGGGAGTACGGTTCCTCATCCCTCCTAGGATTCGCTTGCTCTCGGCGAAAACCAGCGCCCTTCTGCGGCTTGGGGCGGGGCGAAGAGGGCGGAGAAATGAGGAGCGGCGCGATCTTTGTGGGATCGCGCCGTGCGGGGAGACTAACACTCACAAGAACCAACCAACAAAGACGCACCAAACACTGCTGTGGCAGCAAGCGAGTTTGGGTCTATTCGCCGGGCGTCCGCCCGGAACGTACTACTGTACTACTGTACGTGAGGACGGATGACCGTCGAAGAGGCCCGAAATCGCGACCTGACACAGTAGTGTTAATTTGAACGACGAGGCGGGGCGGCGGGACGGCGGGCCGGGGCGGCGTTTCGGGGAGGGAGCCCACGACCCTTATTGTGGTGAAGCAGCTGGTCATGCGGGGACACGCGCTTCTTGTTCCGCGTGCAC
>JAYVXK010000678.1:0-5289 GCA_043785265.1 Myxococcales bacterium
ACGAGGAGCTCTAGTTTGTCGTCGGGTTCGAGGTCGAGTCCAACGTCTAGCGCAGCCATCCTCGTCCAGCGTACGAGTCCCCTCGGACCGACGCAATCATCCCGCCACACGCGCGCGCGTTTTTTCGCGCATCCGAGCGCCCGATCGCTTGCCCCGATCGATCGCGACGAAGCCTACTTTGCTGGACGAGCGCAACGAAAGCCGGTTTGCGGGCGAGCGAGACCCGGTCTGGGATTTCGCTGGGCGCTCTGAATTTCGCCGACTGTCGTCGGCCAAGCGCCGCCACGAATGCTTTGCAGATCGCCGTCGAGCACACTGGGTGTCTTGCACACGGGATCAAACAATATCGGCGTGCCAGCCCAGCAGGGCTCGGTGCTTCGATTCCACTTGTCGACGGTCCATTCGCTCACGTTGCCGACGAGGTCGTAGACCGCAGCGCCCTGCAGCGTCAGTTTGTCGAGCGCGCCACTACCTGAGGGCAACGGTCCGTATGTACGGCCCGTGAGATTGCACTCGTTGCCGCTCGACCCAAAAGCGCCGATGCCGCCTCGTCCCCAAACCGCGTCAGCGCAAGTTGGAGAGTCGTCGCCCCAGACATACAAAGACGACGCAAGACCCGTCGCTGCGTATTCGAACTGCGCTTCGCTCGCGAGGTCTGCGCCTCGTGACACGCAGTACTCGCGCGCCTTGGTCCACGAGACGCAGTTGAGCGCCACGGACTCGTTCTTGGCCGCTGTTGTAGTGTACGTACAGAAGGCCTTCCGGTTGTCCAGGCTGGTGATGCTGGAGGCGTCGATAGGGTCGATGGCTAGGTTCGTCTTGGTGTCGATCGTTGCGATCACTGTTGCTCGAAAGCTCGCTACCGTGACCTCCGTAGAATCGTAGAAAAACGGCGAGACGACGATCAGATGTGGAATGTTGGGCTGATCCGGCGAGCGTTGATCGGTCAGGTGGGTATTGCCCATCCAATAGGCACCGCCGGGGACGCACGCCTCGCCCAATTTTGGTGGGCTCGCGCACGGCACTCTCTGGGCTCCTCGCCATGTACCAACTTTGTCGTAAGTGGGAAGGCCGAGAAGGGAAGGCAGTGGACTCGTCAACGACCCCTGCGGTTTGCCGACGTCATCGACGGAGAGAAACGCTCCCACGTGAACCACGCCGTCCTGGCCGACCGCTGGAAGAGAGATGAAACGCGTGATTGTCGCGCGTGGGATAGGGTCACCCTGCGACGTGGCCACCCCTCGAAACATGTCGATTTGTGCGACATAGCCGGACACACCAGTACGCAGTATTGCGCCAAACGAGATCTTCCCAGCAGTCTCGAGGCCCGAATCGATCGCAAACTCTCCCACGCAACCCGCACATGGTGTGGTGGCGGAAGGTTGAAAGACAGAAATGCGAATGCGGTCAAACAGCGGCGGCAGGTCGGGGGCGGGCGAGCCAGGCGCTGCCGGAAGGGGCGCGTCCGTTCCGACGTGCACCACCAGTTGACCCGCTGGAGGCAAGGTGCTGCCTCCACACCCTGCAACGAGCAGATATGTCAATAACGCACGTTTCATGGGCCAATTGGATAGACGCATCGAAACCCCAGGGTCGAGCTGTAGTAGCCCACGTTGGAGGAAGAGAGCCGGTCGCTGAGGGCCGCTTGCTCTCCAGACCAGGTCGAGCCGCGCGCCACGTGTGGGTGGCCTGCGACTGTACAGGAAGGATTCTTGGGACCTGCCGATGACCAACAAGGATCGTCGTAGTTCGCCACGGTATCGAGCGTCCACTCGCTCATGCTGCCCGCGAGATTCATGATGCCCAATGGCGTGATGTCCTGACCGGGGGTTGTCGCTGCGTCGAGTGGTTGAGGTCCGAATCCAGCGGAGAGGCACTCGGAGAACCCTGGCAAGCCGCCAGCTGCGTAGCGCCCATGAACGGATTGCTTGCAGTCTGGGTACGATTGACCGGTCCACGGGTATCTGGACTCGACCGGTCGACCCACCGCCGCCGCCGCATATTCCCACTGTGCTTCAGTCGGCAGATCTCCGCCGACCGATTTGCAATAAGCACGGGCTGCTGCGAAAGTGATGCAATTGATAGGAAAGTTCTCGCGACTCATTGGACTACCCGAGTAGGTACATCCCACGAAGTTCGTTGTCGCGACAGATGGGAAGGCCTGGTCGAAAAGCCAGGGTGTGTCGTCTGGACTGACCAAACCCTTCCCAACCGCGGCGCGCCATTGAGCGACTGAGACCTCGTTGGAATCCATTCGAAACGGAGACAGCGCAACCACTCGCTGAGGAACACTTGGAATGTCCCACCCCACCGAATCAGTGCTCCCTAAAAAGAATGCCCCACCGGGCACGCACGCGGTGCCGGCAGCGCGCGCATCGCAAGGAGTGGTCGGGTTCCAAGTCCCTTGCAGACTCTTGGCTCCGGATTTCGCTCCGATGGGAGCGGGTGCGAGCGCCACCCGGGTGTTGGGTGTGTCGATGCACGTCAAACCCTCCGACAAGACCAATGGGTGATACGAGCCTTGAGCCGTCAATCGGGCCATCGTCCCAACGCAGTCGCCCCGCAAGACGATGTTGAGGCCCCCAGCTTGACCTGGATGCAAAACGACCTGGACCAGGCGATCGATGGTCGACGTAGGCTCGGGCTCTCTCGCAGGAGTTAAATCCTTCCCCTCCACGATCAGTCTAGGCAACTGCGCAGCGAGTGCAGGAACAGGTCCCGCCTTCGTCCCGAGAGAGTCGCTGTAACGTTCGCCGCGATAGTCACGCGTTCGTAGATCGCTATAGCCACGCAGTCGAACGATCAGCGTCGTGTCCTTCGAGGTGTCTTTGGAGAACACACCGAAGCTCGCAGGCCAGTCGCGTGGATTGAGAATGGTGTAGTCGTGAGAATCGATCCACATACCATCGGCCGTGTACGTGTCTACGCGTAGGCGGTTGATGAAGCGCGGCACCGCCATATCGGTGTCCACGACGAACACTGCCTCGGGGTAAGGGTCGAGTTTATTCGAGCAAGAAGTCGCCGCGACCAGCGCCCCGACAGAAAGCGCGCTCAGCACGATTCTTCCCATCATCGATGCGAGCTTCGTCATGGTAGGTCCACCACATAGAGACCCGCTCGGTCGTCCGCGCAGTAAGTCCACGAGTAAACCGCCTTGGTCTTGTTCGAGTTGAGGTAGAAGTTCCCGTCTGCGTGCGAGACGAGCTTGGTGCGCACGGTCGGGTTCGCCAGGTCCACCACCTGAATGTCCGCGGTAGGCAGTTGGGGGAAGACGATGTCGTACCCGTCGTTGTAAACTGCCTTCGATCCCTTGGTGGCGTAGGCAGACCAGACGGTCGTGGACACGGTGAGCGACGGCCCGTTGAGCGCGGACAGATTCAGCGCTCCGAAGTCACCGTAGAAGCCATATGGAGCGACCTTGTTGTTGGCTCCAAAGATCACGCGTGAGCTATCAGTCGTGAACCAATCGTTGAGGAACGCTCCAGTAGGCGTCGTGACGAGCGCTGTCGTCGCGCCACCCGGAGCCGTGGATTGTAGATAGAGGTCATACAGACCCAGCTTGGGGTCGCGTTTTTTATTGAGCAGCAGCCATTTGTCATCCGGCGAAATGGTGAACAGTTCGCTGAAGGGACCCCACGCCACGAGCTGCAGATTCGACGACGCGACGGGCGAGCGTGCCACCGCTCCCTGGGACATGAAGATGATCGATGTCCCGTCGTTGCTGAAGATGCTTGTGTCGACATTTCCGAGGATGGGCACAGGTGGTCCAGACGCCGTGACGTTCTGAACGGTGAGCGTGGAGTTGTTCGTGTAATAACTAATCCGGTTTGCGTCGTGTCCCATGGACGTGTACGCCGGCGTGTTGTTGAGCGAGGTGCCTGGTGACCAATTGGGTCCCCGATAAGCCTTGAGGGCCGCAGCGGGCTGCGGCAAGCCTGGGCTCGCGCAGCTCGCCACGACCAGCACATTGCTGACGAACGAGAGGGAAGGGGGACACTCTGGACTCCACGGAACTTTGCTGGCGACCAGTTTTTTTCCGGTCCCATCCGGCGCAGAGACGACGATGTCCATGCTTCCCACCGGTGTCCCGCCGTCAGCGCCGGCGTCGGGATTGGGATAGGTGACCTTGGCGTTCTCGCTGTAGGCGATGAATTGTCCGTCGGTGCTCACCGCGATGGACAAATAGGAAGACCCGGAAAGCACCTTACCCTTCCCCGCGGAGGTCCATACGACCAGCTGACCGAGCGCTGGAAAGTTGGTGAAGTCGACGCCAGTCCAATAAACGACGACCGAGCCAAAGATGTAGACGTTCGTGGCACTGCTCCACGCCGGACCGAGCTGAATGGGGGTCCCCCCTGTCAACGGGACCGCATAGATGTCCGAGAATCTGCGGTCATCATAAATTGCGTATCCGTCCGTGGTGACACCAAGAACAAACGCGGTGGGCGACACGACCAGCTGCTCGCCTTGAGGCGGTACGCCGCCGTCTCCCAACGCGCACGTGCTCACTTTGGCGCCGTCGAGCGGCGCGCCCGCGTCGAATGGCGGACCGCTATCACCCCCGACACTTTGGACAGGCGTGCCGCCGCACGCGATCCAGACGAGCGCGTTGCAGCCGAACGCTACCGCAGCGAGAGGCCCGAGAGCTTTTTTGAATGAACAAAAGATGCCCATATCTCAGGGCGCCTTCAATGCCCAGTTGAGACCACCTGCATCAACCGGCGGTCTCTCTGGGGCAGGTCGGGTGACGAAGAACGTCACGAGAATGGCGGCGGTCACGACGGCAGCAGCCCCGGTCCAAAACCACCACCGCTTGGTGACCGGTGTGCCCTCGGGGGTAAGGTCTGCGCTGAGATTGAGTCGCGCGCCTGGGTCGGCTTTTACTTGAGTCTTATAGGGTGTGTACCCCTCGTGCCGAACCAGCAACGAGTAGCTGCCTCCTGGGCGGGTAAGGTCGACCGGCGCGAGACCGACGTCGAGACCGTTGAGCGCCACCGTCGCACCTTCCAAGTTGGAAGACACATGGAGCGTCGCTGGCAGTTGCTCTGCTGCGAGCATCAGCTGCGCAGTCGCGCCAGGCCCATAGGTCTTGCTGAGAACGACATCTCCAAAGCCCTGTCGGGAGAGCGTGAAGAGGTGAGTCCCCGGACCAAGAATGACGGTCACGTGTGCGTCTGGAAGGACCTGCCCTCCTCCCGGTGCCGCGAGGCCCGCGATCAACGTGGGTGGCGTGGTCGATCCCTCGACTTGAAGGGGTCGCCCATCCACGATTACCTTCGCGTCTGCTGG
>JAYVXK010000679.1:0-1530 GCA_043785265.1 Myxococcales bacterium
CGGGCATGGCCGCAATCCAGTCACGATCAGGACCATTGGGGCTCGTGCCTCCAAACGATCCAAGCGTGGAGGTGTACGTGCCTGCCAATGCTTTGGAGAGTTCGGGAAACAACTTCAGAAGGTCTCTTCCCGCCATCGCGTCTTGCTCGAGATTGTTTCGAATCGCGATGCCCTTGTCGTCCGCGAGGGCAAAAAACGTGGACTTGGCGATGTTGAGATCGGGCACTTCACGCTGCGACTTCAAGAGTGCGGCGCGGACGCTCGGCACGTCGGTGTGCGGGTCAGCGCCTTTCTCATAGACGGCAGACATTTTCTTGGCGCCTTCAGGCAAGCCGCGCTCGACCTCGCCGACGTCCTTGGCGACTTGGTCCGCCAATGTGTCGACGTCCTCCGAGGCGCGCTTGGCGCTCTCCTTTGCTTGGTCTTTGCATGCAGTGGCTGGGAGAAAAACGCATAGGACCGCGAGGGCAACAATGGATCGCATGGGGCATCGAGTAGACCACGAGTCGCGTCTCGGGTTCCCGCGAAGTTCATTTTCCGCGAGGAGAGGTCAGAGCTTCACCAGGCGCTGCACGGCCGGATCGAGCTGATGCAGGGACGCGCGCATGTCTCGGACCAGTCCGCGATCGTGGTGCTTCTTCGCCGCGTGGACCGCGTGCTGGAGCGCACCGGGTTGCAGATCCGAGAGCGCTTCGATCAGCGCTGCAGCTTGGCGACGGTCCTTGTCCGACTTGGTTCGTTGGTCGCGTCGCGTCGCCACGGCCAGCTTGTGGAGCGCGAAGCGACCCGCGTGAGGCACATTCACGATCACCGCATGTCGTCCGATGAAGAGACCGCGTTGCACGTCGTCCCGCACCAAGTAGTCCATGTACCGAAGGGGTTGCGCCGCAAGCCCGTACGCGGCCACCGAGCGAGGCTTGTGGTCGCGCGGCGTCTTCGCGGTCGTCAATAGATCGACCTTCAACCCCTTGGCGCGGGACTGAAGCGAGGTGCTTGGTGTTTTGAGATCGAGCTCGGGGATCAAAAAGAACGACGAGTCGACACTCGAAAGCACCCCAGGAACATCGATGGGATCGAGGTGATCGCACGCGAGACTCACGAACTCATCGCGGCACAAGTCGATGTCGGCCGTCGCGATCGTGCTGGCGCTCCAAGAGACACCGAGCATGGCGCCAATCGAGACAAACGCGTGCGATCCAATGAGCAGCGCACCCGAGCGAAACAGCCCAGCCCTTCCGAGCGCGTCCACCGTCTTGAAGTGATTGCCCTGATGAACCACTCCCCCCAACGCCACGTAGGCCGCTGTCAGACGCTCGAGATCCCCGAGGATCGGAACACGATCGCGTTTGCCGTTCACCAGCGCGGCACGCATCGCCTCGGTTCGTCCGTCCCCACTCGGCCCCAAGTAGACCTGTCGCAGGCGACCACCGAGGTCACGCATCTGCCAGTAAACGTAGGTGTTGGCGCGCACCTCTCGCTCGATGATGAGGCCGTTGGCAAACACGCCGAGCAGCTGCAGTTCGAACGCCG
>JAYVXK010000680.1:0-5277 GCA_043785265.1 Myxococcales bacterium
GGCGCGTATGAGTATCAAGGTCAGAAGTGCTCGGCCGCTTCTCGCGCGTATGTGCCGAAGTCGATGTGGCCCAAGTTGAAAGAGCGACTGGTCGGTCACATTCAAGAAATCAAAATGGGTGACGTGGCCGACTTCACGAATTTCATGGGCGCGGTGATCAACGAGCGCGCCTACACGCGGCTGTCGGGTTGGCGTGATCGTTTGAAGAAAGATGCATCATGCACAGTCATCACGGACGCGGGTTGGTCGCATGAAACTGGCTGGTTTTGCGGCCCAACATTGGTTCAAGTGACCGATCCAAAACACGACGTGATGCAACAAGAGTTGTTCGGACCGGTGCTCAGTGTGTTCGTGTACGACGACGCCAAAGTCGACGAGACGCTCGCCATCGTGAACACCACGAGTCCTTATGCGCTGACCGGCGCCATCTTCGCGCAGGACCGCACAGCCATCGCGCATGCGGTCGCAGTCCTCAGGCAAGCGGCGGGCAATGTGTACATCAATGACAAACCCACTGGCGCAGTGGTCGGACAACAACCGTTCGGTGGCGCACGCGGATCGGGCACGAACGACAAAGCGGGCAGCGCGTACAACTTGCTGCGGTGGGCATCTCCTCGCGTGATGAAAGAGACGTTCGTTCCGGCCACGACGGTCGGTTATCCGTTCATGCGCGAGCGCTGACGCGTCTCACGGTGGCAAATGAGGCTTGTTTCCTGCGTCGGGATAACTCAGCGGACGGACAGGTTCCATCTCGGGCGGGTCTTCTGTGTCGGAGGGAGACGCCACTGGCGCGTGAGTCGTCGTGCCGACTGCGGACGGATTCGTGAAAACAGATGCGCTCGGAGCTGTGTGCGTGTGGCTCGTTCGCTCGTTGAGATAGACCGCGACGCCTGCGCCGATCAGCCCGAGTGCGACGAGGAGCAATCCGAGAATGACACCGAGTGAGAATCGTCGGCGTGGCGTGCTGTCGATCGTCGTCTGCGGCAAGCGACCGCTGGAGTCTGCTGCTCTTGCTTCGATCGCTCCCGCGGCGCCGGCAGGAGTCACGAGCAACAGAGGCGCTTCGTCTGCGATGGTCTCCGCGACAGTCTTGGCGACAGTGCCTGCGCGCGCGACTGCGCCTTCTTTTGCACGCACGACGACGACCGACACATTGTCATGTCCGCCCCGTGCATTCGCGAGGTCGACCAACTGACCTGCAGCTTGTTCTGGAGAAGCGGACGTTGCGATGCGAAGGATGTCGTCAGGCGAAACGAGATCGCTGAGACCATCGCTGCACAACACGAACACGTCGCCGGGCGCGTGCAGCAATGGCGAGGGACGCACTTCTACTTCGACTGTGTCTCGCGTGCCCAGCGCGCGCGTGATGCGGTTTGCGTCGGGGTGGCCCTTTGCATCTTCTGGCGTCAATAAGCCTCGATCGACCATTTGCTGCACGACCGAGTGGTCTTTGGTGATCTGAGCGATCTTGCCGCCAGTGATCGCATAAGCGCGACTGTCGCCGACATGCGCGACCTCCGTGCCGGCTGCGTGCACGACGATCGCGACCACGGTGGAGCCAGGACGATCCGCGGCGTCGGTCGAGGGTGCGAGCGCGAAGACACGACGGTTGGCTTCAGCGACCGCGGCTGCGAGTACGACTTGCGGAGGCGTTTCTTCCGAGGCTTGTTCGAACGTCTCCAAGACACCCGCGAGAGCTTGCGCCGAAGCTTCTTTTCCGCCTTCGTGTCCACCCATGCCGTCGCACACGACGACCAAGTAGCCGTGCTTGCATGCGCGATGGCCGATCGCGTCTTCGTTGACGGTCTTGCTCGGATCGCGACCGGGATCCGTGCGCCCACCAATGTCGACAATCACCGGCACCATCACGCGCGCCGCACGGACATCTCGATGGGTCCCACGCGCAGCGGCGCACCAGCAGGCACCGGTGTCCAGACAGCTGCCGGAATGCGCGCCGCTGAAACGTAGACGCCGTTGTTGGACGCTTCATCGCGCACCCACAACACTTCGCCGTCGAACCTGAGCGTCGCGTGAATGCCGCTGATTCTAGGCTCCGCGAGAGTGATCGCGCATTGGCCTGGATCGCGGCCAATGCGCACCTCTGCACCGACTCGCACAGCATACTCACCCATGGGACCGCTCACGATCGCAGCTTGCGAAGCGCTCGCGTAGGGATTCGCAGGTGGAACAGGTGCAGCCGGTACAGCTCCTGTCAGCGGATACGCGCCAATGGGAGCCGACGGTTTGGTCGTTGCGAAATCTGCGGCGAGAGGTTGGCCACACGAGAAGCACACGCCTGCGAGTCCGGGCGTGGCCATGGTGGGTGAACCACACGCGGGACACCGAACTTCTACTGCTGCTTTGGCGCCGCCAAACCCCGCGTCAGCGGGGAGCGGCGCCACGGGAGGGTTTGCAGAATACCCTCCTCCCTGCGGCGGCCCTCCGTCTGGTGTTGACCACGCCGCGGCAGAGCCGCCGACGTGCCGTCCATAGGGAGGAGCACCACCACCATAAGGAGGCGCACTGCCTCCTCCATATCCACCACCACCTGGTGGAGTGTAACCGGGACCACCATAAGGAGTCGGTCCACCTGCGACGACAGGTTGCGGAGGAGGCTGACCTTGTCGACGCTTGCCGCCACCGCCACCACCACCGCCACCGCCGCGCATGAGCACGACGACGAGCAAACCAACGACGACCACACCGCCGCCGATCCCAGCAAAAAGCAGCCACGCCATGGCCTTCTTTTCGGCTTTGAGCGTCAGGATGCTCTGCGCGTCGTGACCGCTCGCGCGCTTGGCGCCGTTATCGTAGATGATGACGTGCGCGACCGTCGAGTCGCCCGTGCCTTCGAGCAATTTTTCTTCGTCGGGTATTTGCAACGTGACGAACGTGTCGCTCGCCTCAATGCCGCTGCCACGCATGTTCTGACTGATGAGCGATTGCATGGCGTTCTTCACGCTCATCGGATCGGGATCGCCCATCTTGGGATCAGGCGCCGTGCCCGCAGGGATGAAGTAAGCCTCTGCGCGGTTCTTGTCGCCGGCCCAGCAGAAGTTGCCATAGACCTTGAACGTGCCGCCTGGATGCAACGGGTTCGCGTCTGCGTCTGCTTTGGTCTTCACGAGATCGATGTCGAGTGGCCACTGCGATGGGTCGACACCAATCGGAACTTCTTTGAAGGACGAGTCACCGATGATCGACGGACTCACCTTTTGAAAGTTGAGCGCGAAGCTCTGCTCGATCGACAGATTGAGGCACGAAAGACGCCACTTCACGATGTACATGGCGTCGAAACGCTTCTTCACGGCGTGGACGATGTTCTTGCCGCGAATGCCACCTTGCCCCGCGCGAACGGCGTCGTAAAAGCCGCCGATCTCGGTGTTGGCCAGCGCCTGCATGAACTGCGCATCGTTGGTGTGATAGACGTCGTTCGTCAAGCTCGAGGGGTTGGGGAACCACACGCTGACGACAGGCAGCGGAGTCTTGGGCGCCGAAGTGTTCTCTTCGGGGAAGCGTCCCTTGTCCATGTATTGCGCAAACACGGCCGCGCTTGGAGAGGCGCTCGACGGGTCGCCACGACCTGCGCCGTTGGACAACACGACGAGCGACTGGTGAAGCGGAATCGATTTGCTGTCCGGACCGCCCGTGTTGCCGAGGTTTCCGAAGCCATCTGCGACGATGCCTTTGATCACCGAAAAAAGAGGCCGATCGCGTCCGCGCGACGGTTGCACTTGCGGCACGGCATCGAGCGCGGCCACCAGATCGTTTCGCTTCTTGAAGGTCACCCAATGCGAGTCGCCGACATATTGGCGCTCGTTGGTGTCGAAGATGATGACCTCCATCAAGTCATTTGGTTGCATCGCTTCGATGAACGCATGCGCGACTTCGCGCGCGTCGCCGTAGCGTGTCCCCATGCCGTTCGATGCGTCGAGTGCGACGAGCCAAGCGGTACCCACGTTCGGTTCTTTTTGAGAATCACCCCATCGCATGGCGTTGCCTTCAGGCATTGCGGGAGTGTCCGAGCCATTCACTTTCACCGTGAACACCGCATTTTTCAGCGGGAAACCATGATTGGGATCTTTCGGATGACCTTGCGCGCACACGGTCTGGCCTGCCGCGATCGGATGACCGAACTCACACGTCGTGTCTCCTTTGCCCAGCGGACTCCAAAGCACGCCGTCTTTCTCCATCTGATCGCTGCCGCAATCGAGCGCGTCGTTGGGGGAGAGATTGGTGCATTGACCGAGAGCAGCAGAAGGTGAGTTGAACTGAACGAGTTCGATCACCGTCGTGAGAATCGGCGCGCCCCCCGTCACACCCGCGCGCGGATCGATGCGCAAGATGTGAGCGGTCGGTGCGGCATCCACACGCGAGGCAATCAGCAGCATGCCGATCGCGAGCGCAACGGGTCCGCACGAGCGCATCAATGATATGAGGTGAGCGCTTAGTTGACGAGTCATGCGTTGCTCGACGTGGCGTTGACCACGCTTCGGCGTGGCAGACGTGCCGTTCTCACAGGCGACCCACGATTTTTGCGATCGTGGTGAAGCCGCCAAAGCGGACCTTGTCGCCGTCTCGGATGTCGCGTCGACCGTTTTGGCCGATGTGCTCTTCGTTGACGTAGGTGCCGTTGGTCGAGCCCGTGTCCTCGACCGTGACCGCGCCGCTGATGCCGTCGACGATGACGGCGGCATGACGCGAAGAGATCGTGGCATCCGAGAGCGCGATGTCGAGTTCGATGCCCGCGTTCGCGCGACCGACTTGCATGCGACCGCCTTTGAGCGGCCAAAAGTCGCCGTTTGCGTTCGCTTGGTACGAGATCAAAAAGCCACGCACGGCGATCGCGCTCGGCTGTTGCACACCTGCGGGTGCGGGATCGGTCGCTCCAGCGGGTCCGCCGAAACCGCCAGGTGCCGGTGGTGGTGCACCAAAGCCACCTTGCTGCTGTTGTTGCTGCTGCTGTGGCGGTCCGCCAAATCCGCCAGGTGCCGGCGGCGGTGCTCCAAAACCACCTTGCTGTTGTTGTGGGGGTCCGCCGAATCCTCCCGGCGCTGGTGGAGGCTGACCAAAACCTTGCTGTTGTTGCGGTGGTCCGCCGAACCCGCCTTGTTGTGGTGCACCAAAGCCACCAGGTGCTGGTGGTGCATAGGCGGGGGGTGGCGCGTATCCACCGGGCGCGGGGGGTGGCGCGTATCCGCCAGGCGCGGGGGGTGGCGCATATCCGCCGGGTGGTCCACCAAATCCGCCGCCCTGTGATCCGAATCCAGGCTGCGC
>JAYVXK010000681.1:0-5274 GCA_043785265.1 Myxococcales bacterium
GCCCGTCTTGCACCCAGTCAAACACGCGCCGCAGTGAGCGGCGTTGATCTTCAAGTCGACGCACAGATCGTCACCGCAGATGATTTCGCCCGTCGCGCACGTCGGAGGGTCTGGTGGCAGCGCAGTGCTCGTGGCGCATGCCCACGCAAGCGCAGTCAGTGTCAACACAGCCGCGACGCGCGCAGGAACAGAACGCAACAGGGAAATGCTCATAAGACCCTCCAAAAGCCAGTGCTCTCGTAGCACGAAAGTCGCTCAGCTCAACTCCAACGCGGCTTCACCAGGGGCAGATCGCGAGCGAAAGAACCGCGAGCAATTTAGCCTTCACCAAAGTGAATTCTTGCAGCGCGAGGCTGATATCAGCCTGTCGCAGCGCCGCCGCGGCGGTCACGAGTTCGAGACTGCTGCCTTGTCCTTCGAGGTACCCGGCTTGTGTGAGTCGGTCGACCTCGGCTGCGAGCGCGCGAGCATTGACCGCCACCTTGCGCGACTCTTCTGCCACGTCCACTCCGCGCTTGGCCTGCTGGACTTGAATCTCTGCCAATCGATGCGCCGAATCGAGTCTCTGCCGCGCTTCTTCCTCTTGTGCGCGATTGTCTCGCAACGCGCCGTAACGCGCGCCACCGTCCCAGATGTTCCAGCTGAGAACAGCCTGGATGTTCCACGTCGTAGGAGGACTCGACCCAACGACAGGGACGCTCGTAAAGAGTGAGCTCTGCGCATTCAGTGTCGGCGAAAATTGCGTCTCGACGTCCAGCACGCCATGGTGGGCGACATCGATGCGCGTGCGGGCAGCCGCGATATCGGGCCTCTCGTCGAGCGGTGCTACTCGGCACGATGCGAGAGTCGACGCCGCCAGCCCGTTCAGATCGACGCCTTGCGCGACACCCATGGGCTCTGCAATTCCAAGCGCCAAACCCAAAGCCTCCCGCGACTGTCGCAGCGACTCGTCACCAGTCACGAGAGTCGCGCGCGCATTTTCGACGTCTTGTTGGGAGCGAATCACATCGAGTCCACGCGAAGCCCCCAGACTCTGTTTGCGCTGAGCGAGGCCGAGGCGATCGAGCGCAGACTTGAGCCCCACGCGATTGAGTTCTGCAATGCGTTCCGCCGTGAATACGGCGACGATGGCATTGGCCACATTGAGAGCGATGTTGCGTTTGATATCGTCGACTGAGAGGCGCGCAACGTCCTCGTTGAGCGCGGTCGTCTTCATCGCATTCCATGCGCGCGGCGCAACGATCGGAACCACGAGCGAGAGGCTGGCGCTCGCCGTGTCAGGCGTCGGTACGCTGTAGGGCGTGGGCACAAAAATAGGCTTACCCAACGCGTCCAGCTCCCCCGTTGGCCTCTGGTAGTAGGCAGTTTGCGTGATGAGCTGGTGCGCGGCGTTGATGTTGCCGTTGAGCGACGGAAGAATCCCCGCGAGTGCCGTCCTGCTTTGCGCCTCTGCACGCTGCACTTCTAGATAGGCGACGCGCAAATCGACTGAACGCGACCGGATGTACACGAGCGCGTCATCCCACGACGCGATCGTTCGGGCAGCTGGCGGCACTTGCACGAGCATCCTGTCGTCCGTAGCTGGAGGGGCAGGGATGTCGATCGGCGCGGTCGGGCGATCCTGAGCGAATGCGAACGACGGAGCAACGACGAGGAGGAGCGAGAGCCAGGCGTGACGCATGCGCGATGGGTAGCGCTCGGAATCACGCTTGCCAAGCCAGTGCGCGTGTTTCTTTACGGAGGCAAACGCAATAAGCGCGTTCGCAGCGACGCATAATGACCACGCACCGCGCGTGTGCCGACGCGATAACACGCAGCGACTTCAGCGAGCGACAGCGGCACTCCGCTCTGATCGACGATCGCGTAAGCCACCGCAGCGGCCAAACCACGCGGCTCCGGACCAATCGCACGCGGCCACTCGATGGCGACATCTCGCGCAAGCAGGCGCGCTCGCGAACGCTGACGACCATCCAACGGCAGCCGACGCATACCGCGCTCGAGTTCGGCCACCAGCCGCAAAGTCCCACGGGTCTCCGAGACGGCCTCGACTTGATCGAACATCCGGACCGGCGACCCCGCAGGTGCACCGCCATCGACCCACGCGAGCAAGAGAGTGTGCTCTCGCGTGCGGCGGCGTCTCAGTGATTGCAGCAGCAGTTTCTTGGCCTGATCGAGGTGACCTGCTCGCGCGAGCGCATGCGCGAGAGACGACACGATCTCCCCACATTCAGGCCGCTCCGAGTGAGCGCGCTCCAACCACGGCAACGCCTCTGCGGGTTTGGTGAGCGCCACGTCGAGCAGGTGACCGAGATTGTGCGCGTACCAAGGATTGTGCGGCGCGCATGCGAGAGCTTGCTCGTAAGCAGCCGTCGCGAAGCGATAGTGACCAAGCAGCGTCTGCGAAAACCCGAGGGCTGCCCAACCCCGATCGTCGTCTGGGCGAGCACGCACGACACGCTTGGCATGAAGCGACGCGCGCCATGGGTTTCGCTCCGCAAGAAGCTCTGCCAGTTGGCGATGGGCAAAAAGACTGTCGTCGCTGTCGTCTGCGGCCGCGCGCGCAAGTCGCTGAAGGAGCGGCAACACGCGTGTAACGTCGAGAGCCGCGTCGAGTGCTCCCTCCACGTCGCGTCGCAAACTCGCAGGCTCGCTTTGACTGCGCTCCATGATCCCTTCTTCGGATGTACCCGCGTGCGCCTTGCTACGCAACGCCAAACGATCGCGCGACGACTTGTCCTTGCGCAATGCGCAGAGGAGTGCAAGCGGTCAGCGAAAGCTGATCACACGCTGCTGAGAGAGCTCGTAGAGAATGCGCAAGGCGTCGAGCGCGGGCATGCCACTCACATCCAAGATCTGTTCGATGCTCGAGATGCCATCTACGTGCGAGAGCACAAAACCCGCGCGATGGTCGATCGACAGCCATTTCAGCTGCTCTCGTGGCACAGCGATGAATGGCACTCGGTCGAGCGGGCCGATGCGCGCGGTGTACATTTGCGCGAGCACGTTCCGACAGTTCTCGGCGCAGCGAAGCGCTTCGGCGTCGAGTGGGCTGTCTTCGAGCAGCGACTCTGCGACGACGAGCGCCCCCGAGTAGTCTCCGAGCGAGAAGCGCTCTCGCATTTCGGTCATCAGATCAGAATCGACATTGGGTGCTGATGTTGGGCCGGGCGGGGGCCTCAGCGCCGTGGGCGTCGATTGTTGATCGATGAGATCGAGTGCATCGCCAGCGGGAGATTCATCTGCGAGAGACAAGAGCTGCGCGCGCCCGAGACTCGTTTCAGAGAGGGCCTTTGGCGGCAAGTCCGAGAGGCGCGCTGAGCGTTGGCGTGCGTCTTCGAGTTCGACTTCGTCGGTGATCGTGGCTTGTCGACTGCGCGGGACGGGGGGCGATTGCATTTCGCCTGGTGAGTGAGCGCGAAACGTCGCAGGCGTCGCCTTGTCTGTTTTTTTGCTCGATGCCGCGAGCTGCTGGGTGATGTGAGTGGCCTTCTTGGTCTCGGCCGCCTCGGAGATCGGCGTCAGATCGTCCCATGATTCGTCATCGATGTGTTTGTCATCAGGGGGCACTGCTCGGGTCTCTCAATGCGTCTTTGCGACGACGCCTTTGAACATGCGGTGCGTGCGCGAGAGCCCTTCGATTTGCTCTTTGAGGAGCGCCACGTCCTTGCGATCGATGGCTTGCTTGGCCTTGACCAGAATGTTCTTCGCCTTGTCGATCGCGTCGCGCCCGAAGTCGCTCGCGGCGACGATCTGCTCGACCTGCGGAAAGAGTCGTTCGATCTCGCCAGACAGCTTCTGCGCTTCTTGCTTGAGACCTTCGAACTCTTCGGTCGTTCGACGATCGACGAGATCGTCTTTTGCGTTCTCGACCATCGCCTTGATTTCATCGCGAGTGAGACCGCTGGTCGCGGTCACCTGAATCGACTGCTCGAGGCCTGTTTCAAGGTCTTTTGCGCGCACGCTCACAATACCGTCCGCGTTGATCTCGAAGGTGACTTCGATCTCGACTTGCCCTTTTGCAGCACGACGAAGACCCGTCAGGATGAACTCGCCGAGCACTTCGTTGTCTTCGGCCTTCTCCTGCTCGCCCTGCATGACGAGGATCTTCACGGCGGTTTGATTGTCGCGGCTCGTGGTGAAGATTTTTTGTCGGCTGGTGGGGACTGTCGTGTTTTGCGGAATGAGCTCTTCGAAGTAGCTGCCAAACGTCATGATGCCGAGCGCGTGCGGCGTCACGTCGAGCAAGATCATGTCTTGCTTCTCGCTGATCAGAGCGGCCGCTTGAATCGCCGCACCTAGGGCGACGACCTCGTCTGGATGGACGCCCTTCGACGGCGCGCGCCCAAAGAAACCTTCGACCGCTTCTTGAATTTTTGGCATGCGCGTCATACCGCCGACCAACAACACTTCTTCGATCTCGTCTTTGCCGAGACGCGCGTCGTCGAGTGTTTGCTTGCAGATGTCGATGGTGCGCTCGATGAGGTCGAGCGTCAGCTCTTCGAGTGTGGCGCGCGAGAGCGAGCGCTGCAGGTGCAAGGCTTCGCTGCGGCCGCTCGAGATGATGAACGGCAAATTGATCTCGGTCTCTTTGGTCGCGGAGAGCTCACACTTGGCCTTTTCGGAGGCATCTTTTAGCCGCTGCAGGGCCATGCGGTCCTGACGGAGATCGATGTTGTGCTCTTGCTTGAAGCCTTGCACGAGCCAATCGACCACGCGTGCGTCGACGTCTTCGCCGCCAAGAAATGTGTCGCCCGCCGTGGCGATGACTTTGAAAACACCATTGGGCGCGATTTCCAAAACCGAGATGTCGAACGTGCCGCCGCCAAAGTCGTAGACCGCGATCGTCTTTTCGATCGAGCGTCCGTAACCATAAGAGAGGGCGGCTGCCGTGGGCTCGTTGATGATGCGAATGACGTCGAGTCCAGCGATCTCTCCGGCGTCTTTGGTCGCTTGGCGTTGATTGTCGTTGAAGTACGCCGGAACGGTGATGACCGCCTTGGTGACAGTCTGGCCGAGGTGATCTTCTGCGATCACTTTCATCTCTTGGAGGACCATCGCGCTGATCTCGGACACGCCGTATTCTTTGTCGCGGAGAACGATGCGCGTGTCGTGGTGAGGGCCTTCGATGATGCGATAGCTCGACGTCGCGACTGTGTTCTTGACCTGCGGCGACGACCACTTGCGCCCAATCAGCCGCTTTGCTGCGCTGACTGTGTTTTCGGCGTTGGTGATGGCCTGCCGCTTGGCGATGTGACCCACCAGTCGTTTTCCGGC
>JAYVXK010000682.1:0-16165 GCA_043785265.1 Myxococcales bacterium
AAGGCGCTCACCCAACGTGGGTGGCTACGACGAGAACTGGGAGGATGGTGCTAGGTGAATGAAGGACTCTCAACTGCTCATCAACCCTGGCGCGTCACACGCGCCAGCGTCACAATAGGACGCGGTCGCCGAGATGAGTCTCGGCGCTCTGGTGGCATGAGAGGCGCGACGATTTACCCTAATTTACGCCGGGTTTTCTTTACCGAGGTTTACCTCGGCAGAGGATGCGAACGCGCGAGTTCGGTGCGAGCTTGTTGGGACCAACGGAGGTTTTGACCATGCGCGTATCTCGACTCCAGGCTGTTCTTTCTGTGTTTGCGCTCGGCTCTGCGCTCGCGCTGTTTTCTGCGTGCGGCAGCGCTCAGAATGAACCAGCGCAATCGGCCGTCACGCGGGCTCCGCTCGCAGCAGCGGCGCAAGCACGAGGACCGGGCAAGATCATCGCGGAGGCATTCGCGGACGTTCCGCTTCGTGCCGATCAGCGGACCGAGATCGAGCAGATGTTCAAAGACGCCGAGGCGCGACATGAGCCTGTGCGCAAGGCGCGCGCTGACGTCGCGATCGCTCTCGCCGGGCAAGTGGAGACCGGCGCTCTCGATCGCGCCGCGTTGCAACCCAAGGTCGATGCGGTCGCCACGGCTTGGTCGGGAGCTCAAGACAACGACCGCGTCGCACTCGAACGCTTGCACGCTTTGCTCGATGCCGATCAGCGTGTCGCCCTGATGAACGCCGTGGAGGCTCGTTTCGCGGACAAACGTGGCGAACACGAGCACGGCGAGCGGATGCACGGAATGAAACAATGGGCCGACGATTTGCAACTCACCGACGATCAGCGCAGCAAGATCAAAGAAGGCATGAAGACTCAGTTTGCGGCGCACCACGGCGATGAGCACGAACACGAAGGACCTGACGCGCGCGAACAGGAAGGTCATCGCGGCGAGATGAAAGAACACTGGGACAAATTCCGCGCAGCGTTCGAGAACGAACACTTCGTCATCGACGACGTGATGCCCAAGAAGGACGCGCAAGAGCACGCCACGAAGATGACCGGGCACATCATCGACATGGCGAGCATCGCGCTGCCCATTCTCACGCCCGAGCAACGCACGCTCGCCGCCAAAAAAATCCGGGAGCACGCAGAACTGCCGGAGTGACGTGAACTACAGATATTTGCCGTAAACGATCAGGTCGTCGCCGCGCCGATAAAAATCGCAGATGCGAGCGACGACCTCGAACTGCGTGCGCTCGTAAAAGGCCCGAGTGCTCTTGTAGATGTCCTGACCGCTCGTTTCGACGCGCACGAGGCGCGCGCCGCGAGACTTTAATTCGACCTGCATGCAGTCGACGAGACCGCGGCCGACGCCTTGCTTTCGTCCCTCGTCAGCGACTGCGATCCAGTAGAGATCCCAGGTGCCGTCGGTCATGGGTGTGGGGCCAAAGCAGACGTAGCCAGAGAGCGCGCCGTCCGATTCGCATACGATGACGCGATAGTCGTCCGATCCGCTGAGGGCCGCGTCCACGAGCTCGATCGCAACGGAGGCTTCTTCTTCGGTGAATTCGCGCGTCGAGCGGACCAATTGCGTGACGGCCTCTCGATGCCGCATCGTGATGGGCACAAACGCCAGCATGGTCAAGCTCGGTTCAGTTTCAGTGCGCGGGGCTGCGTTTTGCTTTTCGTACGACGACGCTTCAACGCGTAACGAACGAGGAGGCGCACGAGCGCGTGATAGTCGATGCCCACCGCGGCCGCCGCACGAGCGAGCCCAGCCGACCGAGAGAGATCGCAATTCGGGTTGACGTCGATGACGTACGGGATGCCACTCGCGGAGAGGCGAACATCCACGCGCCCGTAGTCCCGCAATCCCACCGCACGAAACGCGTCTTGTGCGGCTCGACGAACCTTTGCGGCCAGCCCGGCTGGCAACTCTGGATGAAGCACCGGTCGCGTCCCCAAGTCGGCGGCGGATCCGGGTGACCACTTGGCTTCGTAGGAGACGATGCGTGGCTGGTCAGGTGGAAGCGCGCCGAAATCGATCTCACTGAGCGGCAACACACGCGCGGTCGGATATCCCATGAGGGCAACATTGAGTTCACGCCCGTGCACGAACTCTTCGACGATGCACGGCTGACCAAACGTCGAGAGGACATGTTGGACGCGCGCCCGCAACTCCTCTTCGCAATGAACGACACTCGCAGCCGAGATGCCCGCAGACCCGTCTTCTCGCACTGGTTTGACGATCACAGGAAATGAACACGGGAAGGGATCGACTGCGCGCGACATCACGCATGCATTCGGTGTGGGAATGCCCGCGGCGACCAACACGGATTTCACTCGGTCTTTGTAGAGCGATCGTGCGAGCGCCTCGGGAGAAGAGCCCGTGTATGCTACACCCATTAGATCGAGCACGAGAGCGACGGCGGACTCCAGCCGCGCATCGCGCGCGACTGATTCGCACAAGTTGAACACGCAATCGGGGGCGAGCTCGACGAGGCGATCGCGCATGTCGCAGAGATCGGCGGCGACTGGAACGAGCACGACATCGTGCGTGTCGTCTGCGAGCGCTTCCGCGATCTCGGCTGCGACATGGGCTACGTCGGCACGCGCGGCGTGACCTGGATCGTCTGCGATCGAAATCTCGCCAAAGTCGACGTTGTAGAGAACGGCGACGCGTGTCGAAGAAGGACGGCACGTCCGCGCCCGAGGCGCGGCGTGGTCAACACCTGATGGACTTGGCGCGCGGAGCATTGTTCGGACTCCCGAGTGGCGATCGAGGTACTCTCGCGATTGCCGTTTCGGGGTCATCGCCAGGTTACCGAGGCCACGATCAGGGTCAAGAAGGACAAATGCTCCTAGACACCAAACCAGTCGTCGTCCGAGCGGCGCGACGCCCCAGTTTTGGTGCGGCAGTCCTCACCGTGCTCTCGAAGGACCTGGCCATCGAGCTCCGGACGCGCGAGATCGTGACCACCTCGGGCTTCTTTGGCGTGCTGGTCGCGTTGATGGCATCGGTCGCGTACACCACGGGAACGGCGACCACTGTGCGAGTGGCGCCCGGTACGATCTGGCTGAGTATCGCCTTCGCGAGTGTTCTCGCGCTCGGTCGCACGTGGCAACGCGAGCGCGAAGACGCGTGCTTCGTGGGCTTGTTGACCGCGCCCATTTCGCGAGCAGCGTTGTTCTTGGGCAAAGCCATTGGTGTGTTCTTGTTCGTGACGGTGATCGAGATCGTGGTGGTTCCTGTCGTCGCGCTGGTGTTGCATGTGGATCTGCTCGATGTCGGCGCTCCGATCGCGTTGTTGCTCGTGCTGGGTACGATCGGGGTGGCTGCGTCGGGCACACTCTTCGGTGCGATGACGGTTCGCACACGCGCTCGAGACCTCGTTCTGGCGACGGTGCTCTTCCCCTTGCTCACGCCGACGCTGATTTCGGGCGTCGCAGCGACTCGCGAGATCATACAAGGTGCGCCGTTTTCGGACGTGACCGACTATGTGATTTTGCTCGTCACGTTCGATGTGATCGCCATCGCAGGCGGCATGGTGATGTTCGGCGCGTTGATCGACGAGTGAACGCGAGCGTCAGCCGATCGCGGTCGCGACGACATCTGCGTTGGCTTCGATCGAACTTAGTGTAAGTGGGACACCAACGAGCTCGCCCACTGCCCACACACCTGCGCGAATTCGGCCATTTTCAGCCTCGACGACGTATCCGCGGGGCTCGTGCACGAGTGTCGCGCCAAACTGCTCGGCGAGTTCGTAGCTCGGTGCTCGTGGTGCATCGATGAGCACCGCGTCGCCCGCGTGCTCTTTGCCGCCTTCGAGGACGATCGCCTTGACGCGATTGGTTCCCTTTGCGGCGATGGGGATTCCCTTCACTACTTTCGCAGTCGCAGCCTCTGTGCTCTTCAACGCGCGCGCATAAGCTTCGCCGAACGGACCACCACCGGGAGCCACGACGATCACGATTCGCTCTCCAGGCAACGCTCCCCAATGAAGCATCGCTGCCGCTGCTCGCGCACTCATCACACCGGGAAGATCGTTTCCCTCGAACGCAAGCACGCCGTCATGCGCGCCCGTGGCGAGGATCACATCGCGCGCTCGGACAACGAGTGTCTCCGTGGGGGTGACGACGAGCAGATCTTCGCCGAACGATCCGATGACACTCGAGTGATCGATCACTCGGACCCGATCGCGGATCGCCTCAAAACGCTGGGGGATTGGGGCGAGCGTGTCGCCAAAAAGCACGCCGAGACTGCCGCCAAAAACCAGCCCGTCGTCCACCAGCACGACCTCGCGCCCGCGCTCGGCGAGTCGCGACGCGATGGCCATTCCGCTTGGACCGCCGCCCACGACGAGCGCATCCATCTCGACACGCTTTGCGTCTCGCACGATCGCTTTCTTGTTCGGCAGGGTCCCGAGACCCGCGATTCGCCGCGCGAAGATCTGCATGACCTTCTGCACGCCGACCACACCCGCGAGCAGCTCGTGATGATTGAAGCCATCAGGAAAGAACCAATCGGTGAGGCGCAGCAGATCCATGTTGCGAGAGCCGAGCGTGTTCTGTGATTCGACCACTTCGCCACCCTGGGCGGCGGTCATGCACGTCATCACGTTTGGCGAACCGTTGACTCGCGCCAAACACCCATCGCACGCCGCGCGAAAGCACGCGGGGCCGCGCGGTCGATGAAATTTGGGGCTGCGCGCGATCGCGAGTGTTCCACTGGCAATGATCGCCGACGCGAGCGGCTCGCCCTTGCGTGCTTCGATGGTCTCCCCGTCGAACGTGAAGCGAACGACGTCGCTCGGCGAGGCGCTGTCGATCCTAGGCATGACGAGACGTCGTTATCACAGTCTGACTGCCCTTTGACTTTGGCGCGCTACACACCGACACTCCCAAACGGTGCGAATTGGCTTTCTCGGTCCTTGCGCAGATCTCGCGTGCCTCGAGCGCGCCGCGGAGTTCTTGCTGTCGGGCGAAAAAGTCGGGCGAGTGATCTACCTGGGCAACGACGGTGCGCTCGATCGCTGCGTGGCAGAGTGGGCGACCCGCTTGGTTGGAGACGACCCTACGGACGAAGGCGCATGGCGCAGAGCCGCAGACATCGCGTTGTGGGGCGGCCCAGAACAGATTGATGCCTATGTAGACAGCGAGCGAAAGCGCCTTGCTTTACGGGCTTTCATGAGTCTGCCAGAGAACGTCTTGCGCACTGTGGAGATGATTGGCGATCGCGTAGCGGTCATCACATTCGACAAAGCCTCACTCGATGAAGAAGACATTTTCGCGGCGTCGCTCGTGATCTACGGAAAGAGTCCTAGTCCTCTCGTGAAGACCATCGGCTCGCGCACCTTCCTCACACCTGGACCTCTAGGAGACGCAGGCGGCATCATGGTGCTCGCAGAAGGCAACGAATCGGCGAGCGCGACGATTTACGACATCACCGAGAGAGCGGTTCACCAAGAACAAGTCGCCTTACCGAAGACTACGAAAATGCGGGTTCAAAGCGGGTCGTGAGAGTCGTCGGTTTTTTTGGCGGCAGCTTCAATCCTCCGCACGTGTCGCACGTGCTCGGGGCAGCGTGGGTTTTGTCGACGCATGCCATCGACGAGATCCTCGTTGTGCCGACCTTCAAACATCCATTTTCAAAAAATCTGGCCGGATACGACGATCGCGTCACGATGTGCGAACTCGCGCTCGGTTGGTTGCCACGCGTGAAAGTGTCGCGTGTAGAAGAAGAACTAGGTGGCGAGAGTCTCACCCTGCGCACGCTCGAGCATCTGCAGGCGCAACATCCTGATTGGAGCATGCGGCTCATCATCGGCGCGGACGTGTTGCTCGAAGCACACAAGTGGCACCGCTACGACGAGGTGACCAAGCTCGCGAAACCCATCGTCATCGGCCGCGCAGGTGTGGACGCAAAAGACGCTCCGACCCCTATTTTGCCAGCGATTTCGAGCACGAGTGTCCGCGCGATGATCGCCGCTTCGCAATGGGCCGAGCTCGGTGACGTGTTGCCGCTGGACGTCCTGTCGCACATTCGCTCGAAAGGTTTGTATGCGCCTCAGTGAAACGTTTTTCGTGTTCGGCGCAGGCAAAGTCGGTCGCGCATTGACATCCGCGCTCGTCGATCGTGGGGCAAAGGTGACTCTCCGGCCGGCACGCCGCGGCCTTCCTCGACGGATCGACGCAACCTTTTTGATCCTTGCGGTGCGCGACCGCGAGCTACCAAGTGTCGTGGCTGAACTCGCTGCAAGGGCTATTCTAAAGCCAAAATCAGTCGTGGTGCATGTCTCGGGGGCGCTCGATGCCTCTGTTCTCGCTCCCCTTCGACCGCGATGCGCTGTCGCCCAAATGCACCCCATGATCTCCTTCGCGTCGAAGAAGTTTTTCCCAACACTGACGCGCGGGAATGTTCACGTCCAAGGAGACACCGCCGCATGCAAGCGAGCCCGCGCAATCGCCAAGGCGCTGGGCATGACACCGCGAACGATCCCTGCGTTGGATCCAGTCGCGTATCACGCAGCAGCTGGACTCGTCGCCAATGGCGCCGCCGCTCTCGCCTCGGCGGGTGTCGACTTGCTTGTCGTTGCGGGCGTGTCTCGAAAGCTCGCGCCCAAGCTTCTCGGGCCTTTGCTGCGTAGCGTCGCAGACAATGTCGAGGCGCTCGGCTTCCCTGACGCGCTGACCGGACCCGTCAGGCGTGGTGACCCAGCCGCGATCGATCGCGCTTTTCAGCTCATTTCAGCCAAAATACCGCACGCTGCACCTCTGTATGTGGCCGCGGTCGGAGCTCAGATTCCTCTCGCGGAGGCCTTGGCAGAAGCACCTGCTGCGTCATGGGAAGCTCTGCGGGCTTGGGTGCGTGCGCGCGCACGATAATTTTCCCCGTTCGCACGACTCATTTTCTTGCAAAATAGGCTGAATTTCGGGCCAAACCGCCTTGCTGGTGCCTGGACGAGAAGGTACTGTTGAGGCCTTGGTATCCCCCGCTTTTTCCACCGCTTCGGAATTTCCCAACCCGCTTTCGCGCGAAGGCTCACGCGGTTTCGCCGCCCTCGACGAAGCCATCCTCTCTCGCAATGGCGTGCTGGTCGCTCGTGTGTCGTCGATCGCCGCTGCACAAGCGCTGATCACCCATGCGGGTCGTCGCGCTGCGCTGTGTGGTTGGTCTTCGCTGCGTGCAACGGGCGGCGCGGGTGCTTCCATCTGGAGCGAAGTCGCTGCGCGATTGCACTCCGACAAGCTCGACGGTGATCCCGCGGTCGCTGCTGCACAGTTGGTAGAGGCCGCGCGTTCGCGCCAAGCCGTCGTCATCGCTCCAGTCCCCGCGCTCGGATCATGGGATCGCGCGGTCGCAGTCGAGCTCGCGCGGCTCGAACCATCTCCTTGTTTTTTGCTCGTGGCACGTCCCGGCGATCCGCTCGATGGTTTTGCGACAGGCGCGTTCGATGTGACCGCAGCGCTCGACGATGCCGACCGAGGTCGTTTTTTCGCGGCCATGGCGGACGAAGCGCGTCGCACGGTGCCGCACGAAGATCTCGCGTCGCTCGAAGAGTGGTGGATGGCGAGTCGTCGGATCGACCTGAACGTCAAAGTGAGCAAGACCCCGCTCGGCGCGTCTGCGGAGACGGCTCTCATTGGCCTCTCGCTCGCGGGTCGCGCATGGCCCGTCGCGAATGCACGTGCTCTCGGGATCGACGCAAACGCCGCAATTTCAGCCGGCGTTGCCCTCGATGATGGCGGCTGGCTTTCAATCGATCCCGCATGGCTCGAGCAAAGCAAATGTCTCGCGACCGGTGCGTCGCCCAAACTTCTGTCGCAAGTAGCCAACGCTCTCATGGAAGTGTTTGCGGGTGATGCGCACGCGATGCTCCGTGCAAGCGAACTCACTTTGAATTCAGGCGCGGCTGAACTCGCCGACGCGTTTTACGGACGGGCACTTGCCGCCGCCGACGACACGTTCATCCGCCGCGAAGTGGTCTCGCGCTGGGGTCTGGCCGTCGAGACTCTACCTCTCGAACAACAGAGCCAGCTGCGTATGTCGGCGAGCGAGCGCGCGCTCTCAGCGGGAGAGGCCGACGAGGCTTTTCGCTGGGCGAAGTCTGCTGCGGGCCTCGCTCCTCACGATCCAAAAGCGCGTCTCTTGGTCGGTCGCACCGCCGTCGCTCTTGGTGATCTGGTCACCGCAAAAATCGCACTCGAACAAGGCGACGCAGAGTCCACCGATGAAGAGACCCGCGCGCTCATCGGCAACGAGCTTGCCGAAATCGCGTACCTCACGGGCGACGTCTCCCGCGCGCGCGACGAAGCGCAATCCGTCCTTGATCGCTCGAATCTCGGGACCACACGCCTGCGCGCCCGAAACACTCTCGGCAAACTGCTGCTCGCAAGCGCCGCCTGGAAAGACGCAGAAGCGCACTTCGCAGAAGACGCGCTCGTGGCATCCACTGAGCGAGATCGCACCGCAGAGCTGCGCGCACGAGTCAATCGTGGCATCGCGCTGCTGTCACAAGGCCGCGTTGACGAGGCGCGCGCCATCTTCGAGGCAGTGTTGCTCGAAGGCGAGGCTGCCACTGACGCGCGACCGTGTGCGTTCGCCCTCGACAACCTCGCAGTCGTCGCGATGAGGCGACACGAATACGGTTTGGCGCTCGGTCTTCTCGAACGCACTCTCAAGATTCGTCAACGCCTCGGTGACCGTCTCTCTTCAGCGCGCATCCTCGCCAACCTGGCTGATTTGCGGCGAAAGCTCGGTCTGTACGAACACGCTGACCACGCGATTGCGTTCGGTCGTCGCCTGCTCGCGCCTGGGATGCCGAACAATGTGTCGGAACAATTCGCCGTCGTTGCCGCACGCTTGGCGCTCGCGCGAGGCAACTCTGCTCAGGCACAACGCGAAGTCGCCAAAGCACTCGCCGATGGCACGACAGTCGAGAACGCCTACTTGAGCGAGGACTATCGCGTCGCGGTCCGTGCAGCACTCGAAGACGGCGACTTGGTTCGCGCCGAATCGTGTCTCGCGAGAGCACGCGCAGTCGCCACGACCGACGAAGCACACGCAGAAGTGGCCGTCCTCAATGTGTCGCTCGCAAGAGCGCTGGGCCATGTCGATGCTGATCTTGTCATGGTCGCGGTGACAGCCGCACGCGCGAGTGGCGAAGAAGAGCTGACTCGCGAAGCGCACATGCTGGCTCACCATACTTTCAGCAACATCGGTGAGCACGGTCAAGCAAGGCTGCATCTCGAGCAGGCCATTGCAGTGCGCGATGCCGTCGCCTCGACGATCACGGGCGACGTACGCGCCGCTTTCCTCGCGCGAGCAGATGTCTCGGCCATCGCCAAGCTCGTCGCGCTCACACAAGAAGTCACGATTCGCCAAGACGACGACGAAGGCCCGCGCACGCAGCGATCTCCGCGTGCACCTCGTGTTCGTGAGATGGTCGGCGAAGACCCCGCGATTCGCGGTCTCAAACTAGCCATTCGCCGCGTCGCTCGCGCTGACAGCACGGTCCTCATTCACGGCGAGAGCGGCACTGGCAAAGAACTCGTCGCTGAAGCCATTCACCGCGCAAGCGATCGCGCCCAGGGACCGCTCGTGACGGTCAACTGCGGTGCGCTCGTCGAAACACTTCTCTTGAGTGAGTTGTTCGGTCACGAAAAGGGCGCGTTCACCGGTGCAGTTGCCCGCCGACGCGGTCGCTTCGAAGTGGCCGAAGGCGGCACACTCTTCCTCGACGAAATCGGCGACATCTCGCCGCGTACGCAGGTCGCGCTTCTGCGAGTCCTTCAAGAGCGCAGCTTCGAGCGCGTGGGCGGCGCCGCTCCGATCCGTGCAAATGTTCGCATCGTCTGCGCGACACACCGTGATTTGAAGGCAATGGTCGATCGCGGCGAATTCCGCGAAGATCTCTACTACCGCCTCCGCGGCGTCACTTTGGAGGTCCCGTCGCTCCGCGCGCGCGTTGGCGATCTTGCTCGCGTTGCAGAACACTTGCTCGAACGCATCGCAGACGAGCGCGGCGAGACGAAGAAGACGCTGTCTCCCAATGCTCTCGATCTTCTCGGACGGCATCGTTGGCCGGGCAACGTCCGCGAGCTAGACAACGTGCTTCGCGCAGTCTCTCTCTTCGCAGAGACCAACACAATCGAGGCGGTGGATCTCGCTACCAACGTCGAGGAGCTTCGCGCGCTGCAAACGACACGCACGCTCCCACCCGCTGCACCGAGTTCGCTCGAGGCATGCGATGAGGCAGACGCTGAGGAGGGCGACGTTGCGCCACTACCAGCAGACGAAGCGGGTCCTACCGCAGTCGCTTACGCTTGTGTCCGACAAGGCTCGGTCTCTCTTTCGGATCTGAAACGTCAAATCGAGCGCGATTGCATCGCACGCGCGCTCGCGGAGACTCGCGGCAACATCACCAAAGCAGCCACCCTCTTGGGAATGAAACGGCCAAGACTATCTCAACTGGTCAAGCAGTACGGCCTCGCAGCGGTCTCCACGGAGCAACAATGAATCCCTCTCGCATGTTTGGTTCCTCGTCACCCAGCCTGGCGTCGCCCTTTTTCAGGCGGCTGCTTTCTGCGCGCCTCCTGCTGACAGCAGCGGCGATGTCACTGATGGCGATGGGGTGTGTTGCTCAGGTCGGAACCGACGACGCTGCTCAATCAAGCACCTCGCAACTCGTGGTTGCCAATCCCGTCCCTGACAAGACCGATCCCGCTCCGCCCCCAGGACAGACCGACAACAGCCACACGGATCCCTCGGCTCCTGTGTCCGATCCTGGTGACCCCAACGGTGAGCCTCGGCCCAACCCCTGGAAGATCCAGAGCACCGTACCCGGCGACGACAACGGCGAGCCACGACCCAATCCGTGGAACCCACACTGCGCGGGCAACGCGACGACCACCACAACGACGACCACCAAGTAGTCAGTTGAGCCGTACGCTCGAGCGAAGCGACAATTCATCGTGAGTGAGCTGAGGCCGAAGACCATTCTCTTCTGCGCGGTGCTCGCGTTCGCGATCGCGCTCTCGATGTTGTTGCGCGGTCGACGACCTGTCCATTGGTTGTTCGCGGGCTTCGCGATGGACGTCGCACTCTGGTACGGCAGCCAATCGCTTTTTGGCCTGTTTCAGGCTCCAATTTGGGTTCGTGCGACTGCGATTTTGACGGTGCTCTTGCCGCAATTCGCGGTGCATCTGTTTCAAGCGATTGTCCCACTCGAGCAAGGCGCACCTGCTGCACGACTGCCTCGAGTCGCGGCGCTCATGGGCATACCGATGCTCGGGCTCGAGCTGTCGCCCTATCACGAGGCGCCGCTCTCGCTTGGCGTGGCGTATTTCTATGTCTTCGGTCTGATCGTGGCAGCGCTCGTCTCACTCGCGATTCGCGGGCGGCGGAGCAAGTCGCGAGCGGTGCGCGATCGCGTTCGCTTCCTCGTGGTCGTCGGGGCGCTTGCGACCACGTTCACGCTCGCTGACTTCCTCTCCTTTTTGGGCGTCGTGTTGCCGCCGATCGGCGCGGTGCTGGCCATCGTCTTCTTGTTCGTGTTGGCAGAATCACTCACACGCCCACGCTTGGCAGACCTCTACGAAATGGCAGGGCGCTCGCTCGTATCGACCGCGCTCGCCTTCTCGTTCGCTGGTATTTTTTACGTGTTCGTCACGTACGTCGGACGCTTCAACACGATGTACTTGAACGGCGTCCTTGCGGCGATCGTGTTTCTTGTCCTCTTTGAACCGCTGCAAACCGAAGTCGAACGTCGAATCCATCAATTCTTTTTTCGTGAGCGCTTCGATCTCGAGACGAGTGTCGCCGATTTACGTAGGCGCTTGTCGCACGTGCTCGAGCGACAAGAGATGGTGGACGTGTTGCTCGACGGCCTCGAGCGCTCTCGTCGCATGACGAGCGCCGCAATCTATCTGCGCGATCAAGACGGCAACGGTTTCGACCTCGCAGGCAGCATCGGGGGCGTCGCAACCGGCGAGAAGGAGGCCACTTCGCCGCTCTTCGGCCGCATCCCCACGCGCATCGAGACGCTCGCCGCGAGACCCATGGTCGATCGCTTGATCACGCAATCATCGATCTCTCTCGAAGAACTCTCGCGCGAAGGCAAAGACACGGACGCGCCCGTGCTCACCGCCGCGAGCGCGCTCGGCGCAATGCAAAGCGCCGTGTTGCTTGGAGTCCGTGGCGATGACGAGGAACTGGTGGGCATCATCTGCGTCGCAGACGATCGCGTGCGCGATGCATTCACCCCAGAAGAAATCAAAGTGCTCGAGAACGTCGCCGCGCAAATCGGCGTAGCGATCGCCAACAGTCGCATCTACTCGCGCATGAAAGAACGCGACCGACTCGCCGCTCTTGGTGCAATGGCCGCGGGTCTCGCGCACGAGGTGAAGAACCCACTCGGCGCAATCAAAGGCGCCGCGCAATTGTTGGACGAAATGTCGACGAGTGCAGGCGGAGATCCCGCGGCGCAAGAGTGGGTCGGCATCATCATCGAAGAGGTCAACCGCCTCGATCGAGTCGTCGGCAGCTTCTTGGACTATGCGCGGCCGCATGCAGGCAATCCCGTTCCGCTCGATCTCAACGGCGCCGTTCGCCGCACGGTTCAAATCTGGAGCAGCCAGCAACTCGAGGGGGTCGACATCACGCTCGATCTCGGAGACGCCTTGCCGCGCGCAAAGATCGATCCCGAGCAGTTTCGTCAGGTGCTGATGAACCTCGTGCAAAACGCGGTGCAGGCCATGGATGGACATGGGCACGTTTTCGTCTCGACGCAGCGCAAGCGTTCGCCGCGCTCGAGCACGTGGTCGCAAAACAGCGACAAGATGCCCACGAGCGGAGACGCTGATTTTGTCGAGGTCTCGGTGCGCGACACGGGTCCGGGCATTTCGCAAAAGGTCCTGAAGAATCTCTTCATCCCGTTTTTCACGACCAAAGATCAAGGCACTGGTCTGGGACTCGCGATAAGTCAGAGCATCGTGCAAAATGTCGGCGGCACGATCCAGGTGCAAACGCAGCCTGGCGCCGGCACGACCTTCACGATCGCGCTGCCCGCTGCCCAGGGCGTGCTCGCGACTCCGTTGCCCTCGGTGGTGGACGAAAAACCAGAGGCGTCACCGAATCCCGCTCCAGTGGTCGCCGCGAAGGCAACATGATCAGTCGTTTTGCATCAGGCCTTTGATCTTGCCGTCGGGCAGCAGTCGCACGTTCCACGCAGCGGGCGCCTTTGGCAATCCCGGCATGGTCATCATGTCGCCAGTGAGCGGCACCAAAAAACCGGCGCCGGCACTGAGACGAATTTCTCGAACCGTGACCATGAAGTCCCGCGGACGGCCTGGGCGTAGGGGATCGTCGCTCAACGAGAGCTGCGTCTTGGCCATGCAAATGGGTAACGCCTCGTAACCAAGTTCGGTGATGCGTTTGAGATCGGTCGTTGCCTTCGCCGCGAACGTCACCCCATCGGCGCCATAGATTGTCTTTGCGATCTTGCTGATCTTGTCTGGAGCAGAATCAGCGAGCTCGTAGACGAACTTCGCTTTGGGCGGAGACGCGTCGGTTGCGTCAGCCACTTCGATGACCACGCGAGCCAGATCAGTGGCACCGTCTCCACCTTTGGCAAAGCCTTCGCACTTTTCGCAGCGAGCACCCAGCTTGGCAGCGGCTTTTTCGACGAGAGCGAGTTCTGCCGGGGTGTCGTTGGGAAACACATTGATGGCCACGACAGGCGACAACCCAAATGCTTTGGCATTTTCGAGGTGCTTTTCGAGATGAGTGATGCCTTTCTCGAGAGCCTCTTGATTGGGTTCCCCCGCTGATTTGACGGGCGCTCCACCATGCATCTTGAGCGCGCGCAGTGTCGCGACGAGCACAATTGCGCGCGGCCACACGCCCATCTGGCGACACTTGATGTCGAGAAATTTTTCGCCGCCAAGATCGAAGCCAAAGCCTGCCTCGGTGATCGCATAGTCGCCAAGTCGCATGGCGAGCTGCGTCGCGAGCACACTGTTGCAACCGTGTGCGATGTTGCCAAAAGGCCCGCAGTGGACGATCGCCGGCCCGCCTTCTTCTGTTTGAACGAGGTTGGGCTTGAGAGCGTCGCGGAGGACTGCGGTCATCGCACCCGCCGCGCCCACGTCTCCTGCGGTGACGACTTTGCCGTCGAATGTGCTGCCGATGACGATGCGCGCGAGCCTCTCTTCCAAGTCCGACCAATCCGATGCAAGCGAGAGGATCGCCATGACTTCACTCGCGGCCGTGATGTCGAATCGCTCTTCGCGCGGCACGCCGTGCACCTTGCCGCCGAGCCCAACGATGGCGCGACGCAACGCGCGATCATTCATGTCGAGCGCGCGCCCCCACGTGACTTGCCGCGAGTCGAGCTCGCCTTTGCCTTTGTTGCCGTCGCGAAAGTAGCAAGCGTTGTCGACGAGCGCAGACAACAAGTTGTGCGCGGTGGTGATCGCGTGAATGTCTCCCGTGAAGTGCAAGTTGATGTCGTCCGAAGGAACGAGCGATGCCCTGCCACCGCCTGTGCCGCCGCCTTTCACACCAAAGACAGGACCGAGCGACGGCTCACGAAGCGCAAGCACTGCGTTTTTGCCTAGTTTGCGCATTCCCATCGCGAGACCGATCGAAGTCGTCGTCTTTCCCTCGCCTGCGGGAGTCGGGTTGATGGCAGTGACCAAGACGAGTCGCCCTTTGGCGCGCGCGGGTTTGGTGACTTCGTCGAGAGCGATCTTCGCTTTGAGTTTTCCGTAAGGCTCGAGGCTCTCTTCGTCGATGCCAAGCTCACGTGCAACTTCAGTGATGGGTCGAATGCTCATCGGTTCCTCTTCTGGTGTTGACCCACGTTGCGTATCCGCAGACGTGCCGTCCCGTCGTCGCTCACCCGTATCGTTTTTCAAACAGCGCTCGAACGTGCGGCAGCTCACGCATCATGGCCAGTGAGTGATTCGCATGGCCGTGCGCGTATCCGTTGCCGATCATCAGATCCACATCTTTGCCGACGCCTTCTGCGCCAAGCGCCGCCTTGGTGAAACTCGTCGACATGGCAAAAAAGTATGCGACGCCGCGATCACGCGTGCACACAATCGCGCTCATTTCAGCCCCGTCCACGTTCACGCATGAGAACGTCACGTCTGCCTCGCGACCGTTGGTGATGCGGGTGATGGCGGCGTGCACGGCGATCGGATCGCGTGCGTCTGCAACGACCACTGCATCGCAAATCCCCAATGCTTCGAGATCGGCCGCATAGGGAGCGTGCGATTCAACGCCGATGACCATCGCTGCTTTTCCGCCTCGCCGTCTCGCCTCGGCCGCGCAAAGAATCCCGCTCTTGCCTCCCGCCCCAAGCACGACGACACACGCGACGGGCTTGACCAAACGCGCGACTTGCGGCGCGGCGCCGGCGACGTCCAACACGGCGAGCGCCAGACGCTCAGGCATGTCGTTTGGCATTTTCGCGTGAGGCGACGACAGAAACAAAACAGCCTCCCCCTCGACGTCCAACTGCCCGCTCGCGGGTCGCATGGCCACGATGCGATCGACTCTCAATGGTGTCAGAGAGAGAGAAACGAGCGACGCGACCCGGTCGCCGACTGCAATCCTGTCTTGGTCCGAACGGCCAGGAGCGAGCTGCGCGACGCGTCCCAGCAACATCCCGCCCGACCCGGTGACCGGGTTGTGCTGCTTGCCTCGCGAGGCGATCGTCGCCAAAACCCGCTTGCTGACGCCGGCTTCGATGGCTTCGCCGTGCGCTCGAGCGTCCTCTTCCATCTGTCGAAAGCTCGCGGCGTCGACATTGAGTGTTTCGACAGAAATGAGCATTTCGCCGCGAAAGAGCCGGGAAAAGTCGTTGTCGAGCTGCTCAGCACCTTGCGGCAGTGCTCCTTTTGGGGACACTGAGCGGTGCGAGCCAAAGGCGTCTCCGGTGGCGGATATCAGCTCGCGCGGCATCATTTCGGGCAGCATGAGGGCTGCGACGCTACCACCGATTACCGCTGAGTTCGGTTCGCGCGAGTCGGCCAGTCGAGCGCGCTGGCTGGCCTGGGATAAAACGGGGTCCTAAGTACAGCTCCCCAGAAGAAAGTACCCACTCTGCGGGTTCACGCGGCTGCCTTGATAGCGGCGTCGACCTTGGCGAGCACCTTGTCGAAAGATGT
>JAYVXK010000683.1:0-5273 GCA_043785265.1 Myxococcales bacterium
CGTCACTGGTTTGGCGCAGGGCGCGATGATCGCGCTCGTGGCGCTGGGCTATTCGATGGTCTACGGCGTGCTCAAGTTGATCAACTTCGCGCACAGCGAGGTGTTCATGATGAGCGCGTACGTCGGACTGTTTGTGATCGTCGCGCTCTATGGCGGAACGAACCCGATCGTCGCAGGAGTCGTCGGCACGCTGATCGCGATGTGCACAGCGGCGATCTTGGGTGTGGTGATCGAGCGCGTGGGATATCGACCTTTGCGCGGTCGCGGAAAAGGATCGCTCGTGCGCATCACCCCGTTGGTCACGGCGCTCGGCGTCTCGGTGCTCCTGCAGAATCTCGCGCAGCTGTTGTTTACAGCGAAATTCAGGCCTTATCCGCCGCTCTTTGGCAATGGCACGTTGCACCTCGGCAGCGCGGAGTTGTCCTATTCGCGCGCGGCGATTTTCGTCGTCACCGTGATGGTGATGGTGATGCTCGAGTTCATCGTCAAGCGCACGTGGTTCGGCAAAGCGATGCGCGCGCTCAGCGCAAACGAAGAGGCAGCGCGGTTGATGGGTGTGGGTACCAGCGGTGTCATCGCGATGACCTTCGGCCTCGGCTCCAGCCTCGCGGCCATAGGAGCCGTCCTCTACTGCCTCGATCAATCGCAGGTGTACCCGATGATGGGCGTCGTCATCGGCACGCGCGCGTTCGTCGCGGCGGTGCTCGGCGGCATCGGCAACATCATGGGCGCGATGCTGGGCGGGCTATTGCTTGGCGTGCTCGGAGAGATGGTCAAGCTCACCAACTATTCGGGCGGCGTCGACGTGCTCGTGTTCGTCGTGTTGATTTTGGTGCTGCTCGTTCGGCCCGCAGGTTTGCTTGGCACGTCGCGCATCGAAAAGGTTTGATGCGCACTCTGTGGCTCTATCTCGTGTTCCTCGTGAGCGGCTTCGCTGCGCTGCTCTACCAAATCGTTTGGCAACGCGCGCTCTTCGGCATCTTCGGCATCAATGTCGAATCGGTGACGATCGTCGTCACGGCTTTCATGTTGGGGTTGGGGCTCGGCAGTCTCGTGGGCGGCGCGATCTCCAAAGATCCCAAGCGTCCGCCGCTCCTCTTGTTCGGTCTCGTCGAGATCGGCATTGGCATCTTTGGCGTGTTCTCGCTGCCGCTGTTTCATGCGGTGGGCACGCTGACTCTGGGTGCGTCTCCCTTCGTCACTGCCCTCGTGACTTTCTTGCTGACGTTGTGTCCCACGATGCTGATGGGTGGCACGTTGCCGCTGCTCGTCGCTCATACCGTTCGTAGTTCCGGCAACGTCGGCAAGTCAGTGGGCTTGCTCTATTACGTGAACACCTTGGGATCAGCGCTCGCGTCGTGTGCGGCGATCGTCTTTGTGTTGCACGCGTTTGGCGAAGTAGGCACCACGCGTCTCGCCGCTGCGATCAACCTCTGCATCGGCAGCGCGGTGCTCGTGCTGTACTTCCGCACGCGCGGTCGCCTTCAAGAGACCCCATGATTCTCAGGTTGGCCGTAGCCATTGCCTCGCTCACAGGCTTCGTCGCGTTGTCGTACGAGGTCGCGTGGTTTCGTGTCGTCAGCTACGTCACTTGGGGCAGACCGGCCGCATTCGGCACGCTGCTCGCGGCCTACTTGATGGGGCTCGCGGTCGGTTCGCGCGAGAGCCGGCGCTTCTGCAAAGACGACGCACGCGGCGACCGCCGTAGTCTCCGCGCGCTCGGCAAGTTCATCATCGCGGCGAACGTCGCGAGCTTCTTGGTGGCGCCCGCAATGGCGCGTGGTGCCGGACTCGGCCTCGGCGGAATCGTGTTCGCGTTCCTGCTCGTCGTGATCGCGGCAGCCATGATGGGCGCGGTCTTCCCGCTGCTCGCTCACTTTGCGATCGCACCAGACGACCGCGCCGGCCAGCAGCTCTCTTATCTGTATTTTGCAAACATCATCGGCTCTGCGCTCGGCAGTCTGATCACCGGCTTTCTCTTCCTCGACTCTTTGACACTGGCTCACACCTGCCTCGTGCTCGCGGTACTTGGCGCGCTCGTGGGGTCGTCGTTGCTCATTGCTGGATCTCTCGGTGTCGAACGAGTTCGTGCGGTCGCGACGTCCGCAGTCGTCCTCGTTGCCACGCTCCTCGTGGCCCCTCGCGCATACGATCAACTCTACGAACGCCTGCAATTTAGGGACAAATGGGACGGCGCCGCGTTCGCCGAAGTCATCGAGAACAAGAGCGGCGTCATCACGGTCACCGCTGACGGCACTGTCTATGGCGGCGGCGCCTACGACGGTCGGCTCAACACCTCTCTGTTGCACGACCGCAATGGCATCGTTCGAGCGATAGCGATCGGCGCGATGCACCCAGCACCCAAAGAGGTGTTGATGATCGGTCTGGCGTCGGGTTCGTGGGCGCAGATCCTCGCCAACAACGAAGAGATCAAACATCTGACGATCATCGAGATCAATCCTGGCTACCTCGAGCTGATCTCGCACCACCCCGAGGTCGCGAGCCTCTTGTCTGATCCGCACGTGACGATCGAAATCGATGATGGTCGTCGTTGGTTACTGCGACACCCAGAACGCAAGTTCGACGCCATCGTCATGAACACGACATGGCATTGGCGAGCTCACATCACGAACCTCCTGAGTGTGGAGTTCATGAACATCGCGCGCGCGCACCTGCTCGCGGGCGGTCTGTTCTACTTCAACACCACGTCGAGTCGCGAAGTGCAGAAGACCGCGATGACGACCTTTCCGTATGGGATGCGATACATCAACTTCGTGGCCGTGAGCGACGCTCCGTTTTCATTCGACAAGGCCAAATTTAGGCACATTTTGCAGAGTTTTCGAATCATGGGTCAACCAGCGATCGATACGACGGAGCCCGAAGGCAGCCGGCTGATCGACCTGCTCGTGGCCATGACCGACAAGCCAGGCGACGATGGACTCGAATCGAGAGAGAGCATCCTTCAGCGCACGAGCGACGCCACCATCGTCACAGACGACAACATGGCTGTAGAATACAAAGACCCTCTGAAGATGTTCGAGACGCCCTGACGGTTTGCCGTACCATCGGTTGATGCGCATCATTCAAGTTCGTCAAGCTGCGGTCGTCGTCGCCGAATGAAAGATCGCGTCGGACAATTTTTTCGCGAGAAGACCACGCGGCGCATCGTTTCTGTAGCGCTGTTCATCGGCTTGCTCGCCGCATTTCATCCGCTCTTTTTGCTCCTGGTGTTCTTCGTCGCGTTCGAGCGTGGCCTCGGTGCATCCGCTGCATTCGTACGCTCTCGCACGCGCCTCAAAGAGCGCGCTTCGGTGCTCGTCGTGATGTTCACGACGCTCGCTGTGATTGGCATCGCGATCGCATTTGGTGCCGGGCGAGTCGCGCACATGGTCGTCAACGCGCACGACAAGTTCCCAGAACACCTCGCCGCGCTTCGTCAAAACGTCCTTTATTTGCAGGCGAAACAGCATCTGCCCGACACTGATCGCGTCGTGGAGTCCCTCCAGCAGCACGCTCAAGACGCGTTGCACTTCGTCGCGGCGTTGGGGCACATCCTCGCCTACGCGACGATCGGCTTCATCCTTGCGGTGGTCTATTGGCTCGAGCACGAAGAGCTACGCGAGTTCCACGACAACCTCGATCCGCACTCGATCATCGGCACGCTCATTCGGTGGGTCGAGCACGCCGCAGATGCCATCGCCGTCACCATTCAGCTGCAGCTGATCGTCGCGCTCTTCAACACGGTGACGACACTGCCCGTGCTCTTGCTGCTCGGGGTGCCTCACGTGGTCCCGCTGATGATTTTGGTCTTCCTCGCCGCGCTCATTCCAGTCGTCGGCAATCTCGTGTCTGGACTCGTGCTCAGCGTGCTCGCGTATCAGGCCAAAGGTCTATGGGGTGTCGGCATCTTCGTTGCTCTCACGTTCGCGCTCCACAAGATCGAGGCCTACTACCTCAACCCGCGACTCACGGCGCGTCACGTGCGGCTCCCCGGATTCGTGCTCATCATCAGCCTCTTGTGCTTCGAGCATGTGTTCGGCTTTGCCGGCTTGTTCTTGTCGTTTCCGTTTCTTTTCGTCGCGGGGCGCATTCGCGCCGAGTGGCAAGCGCACGACGACGCGGCGCGTGTGAAGGCGAAGCTCGCAGCGAAGGCGTGAGGCTATTGTTCAGTCGCGTGTGATGGACGCAAAAGCGGGCGGAAACACGCGGGGAGCGCGCTTCTTGCGCCTGCACTTGGTCGCTGCGGTCATGTAGCAAACGGAGAACGCGCGGCGCGGGCGATCGGTCGTGTTGGTATGGGATCGATGCCACACGTGATTGTGGATCAGCATCACGTCTCCTGCGCGCGCGGGCACTTTCACCGCGAGACTCTCTGCGTTCTTCGCGAGCGCGGCTTCAGGCGTGACGGTGCCGCCAACAGGCCGGACGAGTCCTTCGCGATGCGACTCTGGCAAGAACTCCACGCAGCCAGCGACAACCGGCGCGTCGTCCAGCGCGGTCCAAATCTGCAATTCAGGATCGCGATCGATGCCCCAAAAGGCCCCGCCGTCCTGATGCCACGGCAACACGGTTCCACCATGAGGCGCCTTGTTCATCATGATCGCGCGATACGTGACGATGTCGCCCGCGATGACTTTGCGCGCGATGCGCTCGAACAGCGGATTGTCGATCCACTGGCGAAACAGCGGGTCCTTCTCCAGCTTCTCGATCTTGCGATAGTTGTCCGAAGGGCCTTCCCAGCCGCGACCGTATTCGAGATCGTAGTAGGCACCGGACTTGGTATCGAGTTGAAAAAAGAGATCGTCGTAAGTGATCTCGCCATGCATGATCGCTCGCGTTCGTTCACGCAGCAGGTCGAGCGCCGCATCGCTCGCGACGCCTGAAATCAAGGCGTATCCGTGCTCGCGCCAATGAGCGAGCGCGGCGTCGACGTCGTACGACTCGAGCGGCGCCGCGAGGTTGAGTCGAGGCAGGCTCATCGCGCGTAGCTCGCGTCCGTGCCCACGATCGACTGGTGGAGCGCGTCGACACGCGTACGCGCCTCCGCGGATAGCTGCATCTGGCATGCATCGATCGCGGCGTCCAAGTGAGCCACCGTGCCCGGCCCTACGAGAATCGAATCAACGCCCTTGCGGTCTCGCGCCCACGCATAGGCAAGATCGACGAGCGACATGCCGCTGGCGTCTGCGATCAACCGAAACTCGTCGAGCGATTGAAAAAAAGTCGTGGTCCAGTAGCGCCGTTGATAGAGCGCGTTGCGATCGAAGCGAGAG
>JAYVXK010000684.1:0-1528 GCA_043785265.1 Myxococcales bacterium
CGGCGTTTGCGATCGCGCACGAAGAAGGCGATCACACCGATCCACCCGATCAGGCTCAAAAATAGGCCTGCGGTGAGTCCGTGCGGCCAGTACTCCATCTTCACCTGGTAGCGACCAGGTTGTAGATCGATCGCGAGCTGCTTGCCTTCGCGGACGACGACGCCGTCATTCGATCGCCAGCCACGGTCATAGGCCGAGTTGACGAGGACGCGACTCGGGCGTTTGACGTCGACGTCGATCGTGAAGGTGTTCTGCGTGCGATTGGCGACTTCCACAGTCGCGCCATCGTCCGCGGCGCGCGCTTGCGGCACGTCGCCTTGCCAGAGCGGTGCGCCAGACTCGAACGCCCATTCTTCCCAGCACTCGAGTCGACCGCGGTTTTGCGCGGGCTGCTCCAAGAAGCCCGAAGTGTCTGCGCCGCCGTAATACAATCGCGTGCTCACCTGCACAGGCTGCTGGGGTGCGCCGTTGAAGCACTGCGCGCACCACGTCATGCCGACGCTCATCAAGTCGCCCACCCCCACGAGCGCGAGCGCGACGAGGGCCGCTCGAAAAAATCCGATGCGCGGAATCTTTTTTGCGACGACGGGCAGACGATCGATCGCCACCCCCGCATAGACCGAGATGAACAAGGTGACCGCAGTGACGAAACGCGAAGGCACACGCATCTCTTTGAACGGATAGATGTGCCCCTTGATGACATGCCATGGCGCGTAGTCACTGAAGTGTCCGCACATCAACGCGAACGAATACGCGCAGAGCGCGAGCAGCCACATGCGCTCGAGACCGCCGATCAAGAGACCGATGCACCCGAGTAACAAGATCATGGGCCCGATGTAGTCGCCGAACTCAGGCCACACATACTCTTGGCCCAGCACGGCTCGATCGTGCGATCGGGCTAAAAATACCTCTTTGAGCGTGGTCCACTGCATGAAGTCATGCTCTTGACCGACGATGGGTCGCGTGTGACTTCGCAGTTGATCGATCACCGGCAGAAAGCGCGACGCACCCAACATGAAGCCGACGAGCATCACCACAGCTCCGGCTTTGACGATGAGCAAGATTCGCTCTTTGGGCCAGATGCGCGTGAGCGTCTCGGCGCCGAGTAACAGCATGAGGTGCGGCAGTGGGTAGGTACCGCCCTCGTGCATGGTGAGCGCGACCAGAATGCCCAGACCGATCGCCTTGCGCAGATCGCGTTCGGCGCGTCGCCAGAAAAAGATCGCGAGCGGATAATAGAGATAGGGCACCCAGACGAAGTGACCGCCCGTGAGATGCTGATTGTGCACGCCCTCAAAGGCCCAGCTCGCCGCGGCGATGAACGACCCCACGCGCGAGACACGGACTTCGTGTCGCGCGAAGATCCACATGCACCAGAAGCCAATGACCGAATGAAGGACGTACCAGAGCTCGATCGCGCGTGTGGTTCCGACCAGCAAACACAGCCACACGAGCGGGGCCGCAGCGACGCCTTGCGGATTGTCCCAGAGCGGAACACCGCCGCACTCGTAGGGGTTCCAGAGCGGCA
>JAYVXK010000685.1:0-5271 GCA_043785265.1 Myxococcales bacterium
TCATCAGCACCACGCAACCCACTAAAGCTCCAATACGTGCCCTATTCTTCATGACAAAAGCTCCTCAGTATTGCCCGGTAGTTCACACGTATCACGCCACTTGGCGTCCGTCGAATTGCGGTCGTCGCCTTGGATGTACGCAATGACCTTGCCAAACTCCTCGCCTTGACTCAGCGCATGACCATCTACCTCAACCCACGCGTGCGCAGAGATCGCGTCGCGTCCACGTAACCCGAATCGTGTCGCCCCGACCGCCCGATAGCCATGCTTCTTCACACCCACCGCGACACGAGCACCAGGGATCCGTGCGGCGAGGGTGATGGACCGGGATAGACAGCTACCACGTCGCCCAAGCAATGTGACCGAAGATGCCGTTGGTGGGAGTGGGGTGAGTGAACGAGCAACATGCGTGACGAGCGCCAGCACGTCCCGCGGGTTCATGACGTGTAGGGCCACACGAGTCAGCAGGTGCAACCAACGTTCAGTCATGAGCCCTCCTGCAGTTGGACGAGGCCACGCGTCAGCCATTCGTTTCCCAGTACAAGAAAGTCCGCCAGCATGCGATTGCTTGGGACGTCGTATTCGGGAAGCAAGCGTTCGACTGCTTGCTCAAGCGTTACCCCCTCGGACATCAACTGCCACACACGTGTTCCCACCTCATCCAGGCCGAAATAGCAACCCTTGTTGAGATCGAGGATGACGATTTCGCCATCGAACTCGCGGACGTGCACATGGTCAGGCACGCGCAACCGACTGGAAGGAGCGAGAGTGTTCATGTTCATGTCTTCACGGCATACAAGAGGCGCAACGCAGCAGAAGCTACCTCATTCGCGTTGCCCCCGCATCTACGAAGCAGCGTGAACATCGGCACATGCCCGCACACGTTCGCGAGCCAAATAAAATCGCGAGTTCGTTCCTCGCGAGTCGCGGTGGGAAGAGTGATGTGAGCGTGGCTCAAAGCAAGCATCGAAGCACGTCCCTTGAGCTCCCTTGGTTGCACCAATGACGGACTCTCGTTCATGTCGAGAACAACAATCGCGGCAACTTGAGCAGGGAGCTTTGCCTCGTGGCGTGCCGGCACCGCTTGTTTCAGCGCACGTGGGGATGTTGCCAGCCAATGTGCCGCTTCGGTTGGAAGAGCCAAGAGCCCAGCCGCGTTCCGCTCGACAGCCAGCACATCATCCGCCAAGAGGCTCGCGCCGCCGATCTCACACATTGTTGCTGCCATCGTGCTCTTGCCTGCGCCACTCGGTCCGAGCACGATAATCGCGTTGCCTTCAATCGCGACCGCGGACGCGTGGAAACTCATTTCTCCGCGAAAGTATCTTCGGACTGCGCGCGCGGCGCCCTTCGAGAGTTTTTCTGCGCGCGCAGGTGCGAGGTCTGCTTCCGGCTCGAAACTCCAGAGACCAAGCGTCTGCACCAGTCGAGCCTCGCCTGGCCACTCAGCGACGAACATACCGGCGGACGTTCGACCGACACGAAAAGTGACCTGGCCATTTTCAACGACTTCACTACGCCACGAAACTGCGGTCATGTCTGCGCTTGAAGAAATGCCTCGGCGGCAAGAAAAGGCCAAGTGGTGTTAAGTTCATCTGGCGACGATAGGTTTTGGACCCGTTGGCGAAATGCAAGCGGATCAACCCAACCCAGAGACGTGAGTTCAGGCACTGAGAATAACGCTCGCCATCGAGGGCGCTCGAACTCGCGCCGAACCAAGGCTACGATCTGGTCGTTGACATCAGATTTCCCTGGGCGCGCGAGGACGCTTGCAGGCAGGAGGTTGCGAAGAGCACGGCGGTAGAGTCCGCGAAACATGCCATTGCAGTTGAGCTTTTCGAACGGGAGACTACTCGTAAATCGGACCAGATCGACGTCTAGGAGCGGGTCGACGGGGGGCAAGGCAGTAACGGTATGTAACAATCGACGCAGGTCGACATAGTCTGCGAGAGAGACAGAGGTCGCTCGGTTCCGAAACAGTTCCGCGCCGCTTTCGGCCATTCGGCACTGTGCCTCTTGCCCATCCGCGCCTGGTTCAAGCAGCTCAAAAAAGGCTGGTTTCGCCCAGGAAAAGCGTTGGGCAAGATGGCGCCGCCGCCGTTGTCGCCGTATTTGGGGAGGCAGCAATTCTCGAGCCTTAGGCAATACGAGAAAATGCAGGAGGCGCTGCAAAACAGGTTCTTCGTCTGGAATGGAGAGGCGCAAAGCAAGAGCTAATGCCCGGATTGGATGAGAACGAAGAACGCGACTTCCAATCGTGCCTAGCGGTCCGCCAAGCATATCGTCACCCATTGCACCAGTCATGACACGATCCGCCCCTGCCTCACGCAATGTCTCCGCCGCGACCGTCCCAACCACTCCCCCTGGGGGCAGGCCGAACACGCCATCCACCAACAGGAGTGATTCCAGATGAGACGCTCCATCATCGACTCTTCGCTTGATCAGCTCGACCCCGTACATCCTCGCCAGATCATCCACGTAAGGCTGATCTGGGTCGTTACCTCCGCAGTCGAGCGTGATGAGTTTGATGGGAACATTCGCTTGTGCGAGCGCCACGGCGGCGAGTCCGCAGGAGTCCAGTCCACCCACCATGATGCCAGTGCAAGCGCTGTTGTTGGTCGCTTGGCGTACCGCAGTCGACAAATGGGTGAGCAAGATGTCAGCGAGCGTGTCCAGCGAGCCTGCTGGCTCCGCTGCGCTAGAAGGCACGTGGAAGGTGCTGATCGCTTCTCCCCCTCTGAACTCGATCGTCTCGCATGGTAACACGCGGTGGATCCCGGCAAAAACCGTGCGATTGGTTGGCTCCTCGATCCACGCCATTTGTCGCGCGAGTACAGGATGATCGACCGATGCGTGAAGTGCCCGTCCAAAATTCCCAAGCGCGTCGCTGCTGACCCACTTGTTGCTGATGCGTGCGTAATACACACTCTGGCCGCCAAGAGGCCCCCGCGTCAGAGCAAGCCCATTTTCGGGACTCAGCACGCAGCACCTAAACTACATCGATGACCGCTTAGAAACGACGGTGTCAGTAACCGAAGTACCGCCAGAAGCAGTGAGGTCACGCACGGCTCCCAAGTACACAAGGCGAGGCGACTCATACTTCTTCTTGCTGGTTTGCGGAGCTTGTTGCTTCTGGTCGTCGCGTTGGTCCATGTCATCCTCACCGGCTATGAAGCGCCAGGCGTTCTCAACATTCAAACTTATCAGCCGCGCTTCGAAAAAGCGAGCCGATGATCTGCCCGTTCCTGCCACACCCCTGCGTACACGCTCAAGAGGTTGGACTGCATGAAGCGAAGGAGTCCGCTTTCCTGGGTGATCTCGGTTGCCCAAGCGAACATGTAGTCGTCGCTCCCTGGCAAGGCGTCGAGCTTGATGCGCGCTTCGACCCCCGCTCTCATGAACACTGGTTTGGGCCATGCAAGGAAATAGCGCCGATAGACCATGGAGTTTCCAGGCGCATTCTCGAAACCGAAGTCTCCCCAAATGGACGCGCGGAACCACGTCGCGATCCCGTGCACCTCAACATCGTGGTTCGCGCGCAACACCACGCTGCCAGAAGCTCGGTCGTCGGTCCTAGTCCCATACTCAATGGTCGCCCACGCACGTGGCGCGGATACGCAATGCTCAGGCAAAAATGGGGTCTTGTGATCGGTGCCCGCCCAATTGAGCACCTCGTCGACACATGGCGACAGATCGAAGCCAGTGTCTTGCCACGGTCCAACGAGCCGCTCGTAGGCTTCCGGCGCAGAAATCAAGCACGCCATGAGTGTATCTCTCTCTGGCAGCAAGACGCCGCCTTCGCGAAGAAAACGCTCACGCGCGTCGCGCACGATGCTCAGGTGGTTGTTGAACAACGGCGATGCACCACGCAGATCCGAAACGATGACATCCACTTTTTCGGGCAGTGTGACTTCGCTCGACTTCTTTGCGAACACTTGGATGCGGTCGCCAAACCCGTTGCGGCGAGCGAGCTCGGGCAACAGTGTGATCGCACGATTGGGTTCGATCGCATAAACACGGCTCGCGCCAAACTTGCACGCATACAGCGAAAAAATGCCTGTTCCAGCACCAAGGTCGAGCACCACACTGCCAGGCTTGACCACGCGTTCGAGAGCGCCAACGTATGCGCGCATCCGCTCCTTGTCGGCGATCATGTCTCCGTAGTCCGCCACCGTGTACATGCGGCACGAGACTACCGCGCTTGACCGATCACGTCGCGCACAACTACGGCATCACCGCTGTGCCGCTAGGCCGATCAATCCCAACGCTCTTCTCGTAGTCGTACACCAGTCCGCCGTCTGCCCCGCCGTCTGGCGTGTTGTTCGGCGTGTAGCTCCATTGCGAGTTTGGATACGCGCCGCTGTCCGCGCCGTTGACCACATAGGCTCCCGTGCCGCCTGCTTTGACGAACACGCCGAGCGTTTGGAGTTTGCGACGACCGGTGTTGAAGACCTCCGACGAGTTCGCCGCGCCGAGTGTGTTGACCGACCCCGTCGTGAACTTGTCAGTGCCGCCCGTCACCACCATGATTCCGACGCCGTCCGCGTTGCCGCTGCCCAGCGACAAGTTCGGTCCGCGGTAGGTGTCGTCGCCGCCTTCGTCGATGTGAACTGCCGAAGAATAGTCGTGGCCGACACCGATCGACGTCGAAGCGATGGGGAAGGTCGGGTTGTATTGATCGTTGCCTGCATGGTCATGAAAGAGCGCGACGCCCGTGTGCGCGTTGGAGCCTTGCACGTACCAAAGGCCTTCATATACGTCGTTTCCTGCGCCTTCGAGCAGCATGCCGATGCCCATTCCAAACGAGCACGCCTGACCGAACACACTCGTTTGATAGTGATCGTTGCCCGTGGCGTCGCGCAAAATTCCCATGCCGCCTGGGAATTGAAATCCAGGTTCTGGTGAGTCTGGACGATGTCCAAATCCGCAACCTTGAGTGATCGACGTGTTGCCTGTCTGCGGCAGCTGTCCGTTTGGATAGATCGCGTCTCCGCCGACCGACGGATCGCCCGGATCGGAGAAGTAATCATCGGAGCCTGATTCGTCGACGAGCGCCCCAATGCCTTGCGTCGAGCCGAAACCTTGGCCCTCCGAATAGATCACATAGTGGTCGTCGCCGGCAGCATCGAGCAACAATCCGATGCCCCACGCGCTCGCACCTTGCGACAGAACCTCGGACGAATACTTGTCTGCGCCACCATCGTCATAGAGCACGCCGACTCCGAAGAGTCCGACGCCTTGCGATGCGCCGAGCGATCGATACACGTCGTC
>JAYVXK010000686.1:0-1526 GCA_043785265.1 Myxococcales bacterium
ACACTCTTGCGTGAGCGCATCATGCTTGGGCTGCGTCTCGCGACGGGATTCGACCTTGGCTCAGCCGGTCGTGATCTGCAGGTCGACCCGTGGACACCCGAGCGCTCGCGAGCGATCGCGGCGCTCGAACAGTCGGGACGACTCCAGCGAGAAGGCGATGTGCTGCGCATCCCAACACGCGCGTGGCTGTTCGCAGACGACACGTCCGCGAGGCTATTTTAGGCCTGTTCGAGCTAGTTCGCGACGAGGCCAACCCAGAGATTTTCGCGCGTGCCCAATGTCGACGAGAGGATGAACGCTTCAGCGTTGTACTGACTGGCCTTGAGCACCTTGACCGTCTTGTTGATCTTGTCGCCGTTCTGGCCGCTCTGCTTGTCGAAGGTGAAGTCGAGCTCGGGAGCTTGGCCGCGTTGCGCCGCGAGATCAGTCGCGGTGACGTACCAGCCGCCCGTGGTGGGTCCGTCACTGAAGAGATCGAGCTCGATCACTTTGCTCTGACCCACCGGAATCGTCACAGCCTTGGTGTTGAACTGCCCGCCAATCAAAACCTTCTCGGTCAAAAGCGGCATGCTGTTGAAGTACACCGCGCCGTCCAACGGCAGACACGGATCGTGACCCGCAAGCGCCGACTTGTTGGACCACGAGCGTTGCACTGCGTACCCGATCTCGGGGTCTTTGTAGAACGCGTTACGAAACTGCGCGCACATGTCGCCGGTCTCGCCGCCACCGAGAACGAACTCCCACGCGATGTGATTGGCATCGACCTGCGCGTAGCCTGGATCCTGCTGCGGATAAGGATCGGTCACCGCCTCGATGATCTCGTGGCTCGACGTGCCCGTGACCGCACCGATGCCGTTGAGCGGACCGAAGTTCGCGCATCGAGGCATCACAGCGTAGGCCAGCGGCTTGCCGTTGTAGCTGATCGAATTGTGATAGCCGCCAAACGTCTGACAGCTCTGCCCCTGCCCCTGCGTGATCGTCGTCCCTGCAGGATAATAGAGCATGTAGAGCGAGTTGGCGTCCGGAGCCGGGAGCGCGCTGCTCGCCAATCTCGCCGCGAGCCAGGTTTGAATCGTCGCGTCTGTCGTGGTTTTTGGAGCGGCCTCGAGCAGTGTCACCGTCGGCGCCAACGTCGGCAAGCCGACACCGTATTCGATCGTCGGTGGAGCCCAGTACTTCGAAGTTGGTAACTTGCCGAGAAAGTCGACGACCTGCGCCGTGAAGGTGTTGTCGTCGTTCGAGAAGAACACCGGGATGATTTTGGCGTTCGTGAGTTGGGGTCCGCCGCCACTCACGACCTGGGGGGCATCGACTTTGAAGGCCGGGTAGTTGGTATTGGGCGGGATGACGCTGGTGTCTGGACCATTCGCGTCCGGATCGACCGCGTCATCGGTGCCTCCGCCGTCTGCTGGCTCATGGCGCACGATGATGGTGTCGCCTCCGCACGCGTACGTAGATGCGATGAACAAGAAAGAGAGAGTGCCGACGATGGTGCGCATGTGCCTCCAAAAGGCCCCCAAGAACCG
>JAYVXK010000687.1:0-5264 GCA_043785265.1 Myxococcales bacterium
CGACAAGAACATGGATCTCTCGCCGATCGGAAAGAGCACGCCCACCACACTCGACGGCACTGCGCTCTCGGGCAATGTGCGTCAGGGCGTCGCGAGTTGGATCATCAAAAACCCGTGGTTCGGAGAAGAGATCGCCAATCGCATGTGGGGACACTTTCTCGGCCGCGGCTTTTCGAACCCGGTCGACGACGTGCGCGCCGGCAATCCGCCGGACGCACCCGAATTGATGAAGCGCATCGCAAAAGACTTCACCGATCATGGCAGCGATCTCAAGCGACTCATTCGTTTGATCACGCAGACGGAGGCGTATCAGCTGTCTTCTGCGGGAGCCCAAAAGAAGGCTGACATACCGCTGTGGTCTCAGTTTCGGATGACGCCGCTCGGGCCTGAGGAGCTGGTCAATGCGCTCATCGCCGCGACAGGCACCCAAGCCGCGCTCGAGAAGCTGTCGCGCGCCGACATCGACGACATCCGCGTCCGACTGACTCAACTCTTCTCGTTTGCGTTCGACGTCGACGAAGAGATGGATCAGCCGCGCTACTCGGGGACGCTCACGCAAGCGCTCGTGTTGCTCAACGGCAAGCTCGTCGCTGGAGGCTCGAGCGCTGCGCCCAGTACAGCCGTGAACATGATCGCTCGCGGCCCGCTGAGCGACGCGCAAAAAGTGGAAGCCATCTACGTCCGGACGCTGGCGCGCAAACCCACCGCAGACGAACTTTCCAAAGCAGTCGCTTACATCGCCTCGGCTCCCGCACCAGTCGCCGTACTGCCGACGCCCGACGTCGCCAAAGACGACGAGAACGCAAAACCAGGCAAAAAGAAGGGCCCGAGGAGCGCCGGGCAAGACCCGACGAAGAAGATTGATCCAATCTCGCACACGCAAGATCCGAAGGTCGCGGCACTCGAAGACATCATGTGGGCCCTCTTGAACTCGAGTGAGTTCGTCTTCAATCACTGAGGCAAGTCATGCATCGACGAACTTTGTTGAAAGCGAGCGCGGCCGGATTTCTTGGCACTCTCTTGTCGCGCTATGCGTGGGCAGACGCGTCGCCCGTGGCGAGCGCCAAAGCAATCGTGATGCTGTGGATGAACGGCGGACCCAGTCATCTCGACACGTGGGACCCAAAGCCCGGCGCGACGACTGGCGGCCCAACCAAGTCCATCAAGACGCGCCAGGCTGGTCTCGAAATCAGCGAGAACATGCCGCACATCGCCAGCATCGCTGATCGACTTTGCGTGATTCGCGGGATGGCTAGCAAAGAGGGCAATCACCAGCGCGCGCAATACTTCAATCACACCAGTTACGCTCCGAACCCCACGGTGGAACATCCTTCTCTCGGAGGTTGGATCAGCAACAAACTCGCTGCGCCCTCGAATGGCTTGCCCGCATTTGTCAGTCTCGGCGGGCCGAGTTTTGGCGCTGGTTTTTTGGGGACACAATATGGACCCTTCGTCGTTCAGCGCGCGGGGTCACCAGACAATGTGCATCCACAAGTAGATGACGCTCGTTTTCAGCGGCGTTTGGCGTTGCTCGATGACATGGAGTCGAGCTTCTCGGCGCAAGTGTCGGGTCGCATGGTCGAGGACCGACGTGCTCTTTATGCTTCGGCGCGCAAGCTGATGGCGTCGCCCGCGCTCGCCGCGTTCGATCTGACGGCCGAGACCGCCGCGACCAAGCAAGCCTATGGCGACACTGACTTTGGACGCTCCTGTCTGACCGCGCGAAACCTCGTGCGCGCGGGAGTGCGCTTCGTCGAGGTCACTCTCGATGGTTGGGACACGCATCAAGACAACTTCAATCGCGTCAAATCGCAGCTCGGTATTTTGGATCCTGCGATGAGCGCGCTCGTCAAAGATCTGGCCGACGAGCACCTGCTCGACTCGACTCTCATCGTGTGGATGGGCGACTTTGGTCGCACGCCGAAGATCAACGCGAACGAAGGGCGAGACCACTACCCGCAAACATGGAGCGCAGTGCTCGCTGGTGGCGGAGTCAAACCAGGCACGCTAGGCGCGACGGATGCGACTGGCGAGAGAACTGTTGGAACGCCCTATTCGGTGCCGGATTTGCTCGCGACAGCTGCAAAGTCGATGGGCCTCGTTCCTTCCGACGAAGCCACGACTCCTGCAGGCCGGCCTATCGCAATTACTGATCGCGGCGTGCCCATCGCGGCGGCGCTGCGTTAGGATCGCGCGCATGCGATCTCGCGCTTTGCTCGCTGCGCTCCCGCTGATGTTGATTCCGTCCGGCGCACACGCGTTGGGTGCCACGATCAATCCCGGCATCCTCATCTCGGGTGTGTTTGGGCCCGCCAGTGCGTTCGGATTGGGCGGCGAAGCGTCGTTCATGATCTGGCCAAAGAAGGACAGAGAGATCAAAGAACAGATCGGCTTCGGCGCGTTTCTGCAAGCGCAAGCGTACAACTTCGATCACGGGCGTTACGCATTAGGCGTGCAGGCAGGCAGTTTTGTGGGCGGCGAACTCGGTTGGGCCTACCGAGAGCCGAGCGCGACGGGCGGTTCGCAACACGGCGTGCATGTGGCCATTTTTGGGTCGCTTGGCATCATCGTGGCTTCGCTGCGCGGCACCATCCCGATCTATTCGCGATCGGACGACGCACATCCAGCACCAGGTTTCGAGATCGCGCTTTGTCTCGCTCTCAAGGTGCCGATTCCTGTCGGTGACGTCGACATCATGAAAAATGCATTTGGCAGTGGACGATTCTTGAGACACGGCGACCATTCGCTTGCGTCACCTGTCGTCGCGAGCGGACATCAATGCGCGAGGGACGGCGAGCAGCTTGCGCACGGGCGTGCTTGGGCACGTGATGCGCAGATCGAGCACGCGTCGATTCCCTCGTTTTTACGGCTCGCCAGCGAACTCGAGGCATTCGGCGCTCCGCCGCCGCTCGTGCATCGATCGCGTCATGCCGCGCTCCAGGAGCTCACGCACGCACGCGATTGTTTTGCGATCGCATCCGAGCGTGCCGGTGTTGCGTTGAGCGCAGGTGGTTTGCCCGCAGCGCCCGCTCGACTCCCGGACCTCGAACGTATCGCCGTCGAAGCGTGGATTGATGGCTGCATTGGCGAACGCGCGGCAGCTCTCGCTGCACGAGAAGCGCGAGCGACCAGCACCGACATGCAGACGGACCTGGCACTTGGTCGAATCGCTCGCGACGAAGCGAGCCATGCAGATCTCGCGTGGGACATCGTTGCGTTTGCGCTCGCGCGAGGCGGCGAACCCATCGCGCGCGCCATTCGCCGTGCGGCCTTGCCCTCGGCCCAGATCGACGACGCGGAGACAGCGCGACTCGATTCTCGCGGACGGGTCTCTCATGCACGATCGGTCACACTGCGCGATCTCGCAGCTCGTCGTGCACGCGAGCGACTCGCGCCAATGGTCGCGACCTATGCGTAGAGCAATCGTGCTTCTTTTGCTGCTTTCAGGCTGCAAAGGCAAGATGGAGAAGCTTCGCGACCAGCTTGCAACAGGAGATGTCGACACTGTCGCTCCACGCTGCGCAACCAAGAGCGATGTGCCCAAGTGCGTGAACGACGGCGCAGCTTTCTTCGTCGACGCCGCCAAGTTCGACGGTGACAATCCCGATCAAGCCTCTGCTGCAACCGCTGCGTTGCTCGTCTTCGATGGTCATGGTTCTTGGCTCGGCGACAGCGAAGCGGTGTGGCTGGCCGCGGAGAAGACTGGCAAGGGTGACGGGGGAGACGCTCTCCGGCTCGCGATCGGACGGCGCCTCGCTGACTCGCTGCCTGCTCTCGCGCGCAAACTCGAGACGGACGATGACGGGCGAAAGCTCCTCGGGATCGTAGCCGCCGATGTGCCAGGAGCATGCGTGACCTACGAGAGTCTCGCGTCCACAAACGACGACTCCAAGATGGACCCTGCGCAATCTGCGGATCACTCTTCGTGCGTGCAAAAAGACTTGGTGCGCGTCGACGGTCCGGGCGGCGCCTACGGATATGGATTGTGGCGCGCGGTCGCCGCAGGACTCGCTCTCCTCAAAGACACGGTGAGAGCGCTCGATGTCGGCGCGAAGTTGATGACGGGCAAATCGCAGACTGCAATCAATCAATCAATCGATGCAATCAAACACGCGATCGACAAGATCGAGGTGCGAAAAGTCGACCGTCCCGAGGGCGATCGTTGGCTCGAGGGAGATCACACGACCGGCGGCGCAAAGCCCTTGAAATAGCCTACTTGAGCTTCACGTCGTGCGGGACTGCGTCGCCCTGGCGTAGCTCGACAAAGCGAGATGAGGTAACGTTTTTGAAGGTTTGAACGTCGAGCGCCTGGTTCGGCCAGCGGACTTCGATCGCATCCACGCTCGAGCACGCGCCGAGACCGAACAGCAGCGTCGTGTCGTCTTGCATCGACATGTGTCCGTGACTGCCCTCGAGCTCGCGGACGAGCGTCTCGCCGCCAGCATGAACCGTGACGCGCGCGCCGATGCCCGTCGTGTTGGTGTCTTTGCCGTTGCCAACCAACTTAAGCTCGAGCCACTTCTTAGCGGTGCTCTTGTTTTCGTAGAAGTGGACCTCGTTGGTCTTCCACGTTTTGGAGCAGTCGCGCGCGGTGCCAGAGCCGACGACCACGTCCAAGTCTCCATCGCGATCGAAGTCGGCGATGGTCAGGCCGCTCACGCACGCGTGATGAAAGCCCCATTTTGCGCCCACTTCTTCGAAGGTGTGGTCGGGCTTTTGATGAAACACCAGACCGAACTGATCGGGGTAGTCGCTCGCCGCAACGACGAGATCCTCGCGACCATCGCTGTCGAGATCGCCACCCGAGACCATGAGGCCGCCTTCGTTCCAGTCGACCGACGGGTGTGGCCACGCGAGTCCTGTCGCGTCGTTGCCTGGCCGGTCGAACGTGATGGTTCCGACGTCCCCCGTGTTGCGAACGAGTTCGCTCGTGTCGCCGCTTCCGCCGGCCCACCAATGGTGAATGTTGGCAGAATACAAATCGAATTTCCCGTCGCCGTTGAGGTCACCACAATAGGTAGAAAAGTTGTTGCCGCCGTTGCGCCACGGTTGGTCATCGCTCCCGGGGCTCCAATAGGCGTCAGCCGGCGTTGGACACTGCACTCCCGGTGGCGCCACGCCTTGGCAGTCCGCCTTGGCCGGATGCAACGTGCAATAACACATGAAAAACTGGTTATCTTTGTAGTTCACGTTGGAGTCCGAGGCGAAGCCGCTGGGCAGCCCGATCTCCGTGAACTTGCCGGTGCCGTCGTTCTGGTAGAGCA
>JAYVXK010000688.1:0-1524 GCA_043785265.1 Myxococcales bacterium
AGGATGTAACTGATCGGATCGCGCGGACCTTCGTGCATCTGATCGTGACCAATCACCACCAACTCTTCTTCGCCATCTCCATCGTAGTCGAACAACTGCAACGACATGATCGACGTATGGTCGTGATCATTGACCGCGAAGCTGCGCTCCTTGATGCGGTCACTTTGGCCTTTGAGTACGAGTGTCGACTTCTGCCCCTTGCTGTCGATGTGAACTCCAACAAGCTGGGCAGTGATGCCGCTGGGTTCGAGCTTCAGGTCTGCGAGAGCGAGTCCCCACGCGCCGCCGCTCTTGGTCATGTGGCAAGTCGTGAAGGTCGTCCGATCACTGTCCTCGAGCGCAGCCATGTGCTTGAGAGGATCTTTCGAGTCGGCCAAGTCTTTGAGAACGGCATTCTCTTTGTCACGTGCTTGATTGAGCGCCGCGCACGCCGGAGACACCACGTCGGCTGGTTTTCCAGCGTCGACAGGAGCGGCAGAAGCGGTGGGAGCCGCAGTGGCCGTGGGAGCGACACTCGCGCTGGCGGTCGTGGTGGGCACGGTCGGATCCGCCTGCGGTCCACCGCAACCAAGGATGGTCCACATCGAGAGCGACACGAGCCAACGAGATTGCATGGCGCGCAGTGTCGCAACGGTCGAGGAGAGAAGAAAGAGAAAAGCCGCCACGCGCACAACCGACGGGAGCGGAGACGGCGGACGGGAGCGGGGACGGGGACGGACGGGAGCGGGGACGGGAGCGGGGACGGGAGCGGGGACGGGGACGGTGGACCGTGGTCCGTTCATGCGGGTTCTTGCGGGATTCCGCACTCCCTGATGGCGCATGATCGCCCTTGTGCTACATCGCGCGCGTCATGCAATTGGCGTCTGTGAAGTGGATCGCGCGTTTGAGCGCAATCGTGAGTTGCTGTTCGGGCCTCGCGATCGCGTGTGCGAGCAACACGGGGGCCGGCGGCGTGCCCGACGCAGAAGTCGCCGACTCCTTCCTCGATCCTTCGGCCGACACCAGTCCCCCTCTCGGCGACTCGTCTCTCGTCGATTCCTCCGTAGATGGTCATGGCGACGATCACTTCGTCTGGCCCGATTGCACGAGCCAGCCGAGCGGCGTCCCAAGCAAGACCATCCCTGATGTGTGGACCGACGACCCGACCTACCCCACGCAGGTCTGGTTGAGCGGCGTCTACATCACGGGCATCACCAAGAGCGCGTGCAAAGCGGGAGTCGCGTGCGACATCTATGTGCAGCAGGATCTCAGTTACGGCTCACTGCAACAGGGCGCGCACCATGCGGTGAAGATGTTCGTGTCGGCGGCCACAGCGATGTACTTCACGGCAGTGGCGGTCGGTGATCAAGTCGACGCCATGGGCTGGGCCTATCGCTACTCCATGGGAGGCAACCACGAGTTGCTCCTTCAGGTCGACCAGCTCATGCCTGGGTGTGCACACAAGACTGGGTCGGGTCGTCCGTCCACACATCGGGGATGGTCTTGCTTGGGACGCCGCTTGGCTGGCTCGTGCAGTCAGGCCAG
>JAYVXK010000689.1:0-5253 GCA_043785265.1 Myxococcales bacterium
CTTCTCAAATCTTCCCACCCCGCCAACCTGCGACCCCCACCCAGACCGGCGGCGGAGCGTGCGCCGCCCTTGATCGGGACCGATGGAATACCCACTCACCCCAGCCACCGAAAGCAGCCACACTCCCAGCGCCGCCCGGCTCCATCGGGCACGAGCAAGGGTGGTGCTCGTCCGCCGCCGAGCCACTACCTCCCAGTCGCAGGTGCCCTTCCAACCCACGAGCAAGGGTGGTGCTCGTCCGCCGCCGAGCCACTACCTCCCAGTCGCAGGTGCCTACCTAAAACGTCCCCGACACACCGACGGAAGTCACCCCAAGCATCGGCGTGACCGTCAACCCCTTAACCGGCTTCGCCGTCGGCGCCCCATTGGGAATGGCCAACAGCACAATCCCCGCAGCCAACCCAACACCGCCCACGATGAACCCAACCGTCGACACCGTGGCAAACGTATTGGCCGCATCAATCGTGCTCTGCGTTCCGCTCGGGCACGCTTTGGCCACGCACTGACCATCGAGCGTGCTCTTCTTGCTCATCGCGAGCACACCAAACACACCGCCCAACACGAGACCCACACCACCGACCGCCAGCGAAGTCACCGCAGCGATCGTCTTGCCGTTCCCTTGCGCAGGAGGCGGCACGACGACGTCGTCCTTCCCTCTGCCGTCACCCTTGTTGCCACCATCGCCGTTGCCCTTGTGGTCGTCGATGGGCTTTGCGTTGGGATCGACTTCGAGTGTGACGGAGACACTCTCACTGCCACCCATGCTCAAGGTGACCTTGCGCGACACGCTTTTGTAGCCAGGCGCGGAGATGTCGAGTGTGTGATCACCAGGGTCGGTCGGACGCTCCATGCCGAGAGAAGCGGACGAGACAGTCTGCCCATCGAGTTTGACGACGATGGAGTCTGCCTGCGCCACGCCCGTCACCGAGACGATGAGCTTGGCGACCTTGGGTTTGGCGGCTTCGAGCACTTTTTGCGCGCGCATCTTCGCGGCGAGGACGGCGGCCGGCGCGTTGCTGCCCATCTCTTCGCGAACGACTCGCTGCAAGTTCTCAGTGCCTTCGACGATCTTGCCAAGAGCGACTTGGCATTCTCCGAGTCGCTCGAGAAGCATCGGCGCGTGATGCAACTTTTCCGCGCGTGAGAGCTTGTCGACAGCGTCCTCGCACTTGCCCTTGTCCGCGAGCTTCACGCCTTCGGTGCCGAGAGCGCGCGCGGCCGCTACGTCCGCGGCATTCTCTTGCGCCATCACGAGGCTCGTCTGCCCGAGCGTCCCCAGCAGCAACGAAACGACCACGACAGAGGAGGCGGTGCGCACGATTGCCAAGGTATCACAGCGAGGGAGCCCGTTTCACCAGACCGTTTCGTCAGGTGCCGCGTCAACCTCGTGGAGCGGGCGAAGCGGCGGAAAAGTGATATTCTGCTTCTTGGTGCCCATGTGCGCCGACACGCGAATCTGACGTTTGGACTTTCACGCGACCCTTGCGATAGGCTGAGGGGGTACGGACATGAATCTGCAGCTCCCCGCGACTCCGCCTGGTAAGCGCTTCGGCAAGTTCAGGCCGCTCGCTGTGCTCGGACGTGGAGGCATGGCGAATGTCTACTTGGCAGTGTCCAGCGGACCCGGTGGATTCAACAAGCTCGTCGTCGTCAAAGAGCTGAAGCCCGAGCTCGCAGACGAGCCCGAGTTCAGGACGATGTTCTTGGACGAAGCGCGTTTGGCCGCGCGCCTTTTGCATCCGAATGTCGTGCAGACCTACGAGGTCATCGACGCGCCCGATCTCCACGCCTTCGTGATGGAGTATCTGGACGGCCAGCCGATGAATCGCGTGCGGACGCGACTTCAACAAATGGGCCGCGAACTCGCCCTCGGCGCGCAGCTCCGCATCATCTGCGAGTTGCTCGCTGGGTTGCACTACGCGCACGAACTCAAAGACTACGACGGCACGCCGCTCAACATCGTGCACCGCGACGTGAGCCCGCACAACGTGTTCATCAGTTACGACGGCTCGGTGAAGGTCGTCGACTTCGGCATTGCCAAGGCGAGTGACTCGTCGGCGCAAACTCAAGTCGGCGTCATCAAGGGCAAGCTGAGCTACATGGCGCCCGAGCAAGCCCTGGGACAGACGATCGATCGTCGGGCGGACTTGTTCGCCGTTGGGCTCATTTTGTGGGAGGCCGCGACGGGTCAGCGCATCTGGAAGGGCATGCAAGACGCGGTGATCTTGAATCTCCTCTCGACTGGGGCGATCCCCCGCATCGACGCAATCGAGCCTGATGTGCCGAGCGAGCTCATCGCAGTGTGCCAGCGGGCGCTCGCTCAGACGGCAGACGATCGCTACGCGACAGCCGCAGACTTTCTCGCAGACCTCGAGAGAGTGATGCGCGCGATGCCAGCATGCCCAGGGACCCGCGAGCTTGGTGTGTTGCTCACGCAGTCGTTCGAAGAAGAGCGAAGCAAGATCCGCACAGTGATCGAAGAGCAAATGCGATCGGCGAAGACTGCGCCAACGGGCGAGTTCCACGCGCCCCTCCTTGCGCAACTCGCACCAGCCACCGCGCCAACACCGAGTCATTCGCAAGTGTCGAACGTGGCCTCGATGCCGTCGCTGCTGACGTCGCAAACCGGCAGTCATGTGACGGCGGGTCCGCAAACGATGGCAGCCGCAGCCCCGCGGTCATCGCCGCTGAAGGTGGCTGCCCTGGCCGGCGGCGTGGTCATCGTGTTGGGCGCGATGGTCGTCTTGGGCGTGAGCGTGATGAAAAATCAAGGCTCACAAACGCCATCAGCCAGCGCGCCTACGGTCACTGCGCCAACACAGACTCAGGCCACGCCTTCGGCGACGCAACCAGCGCTCCCCGCGAGCGTGCACGTGACCATCAACATCACCCCAAAAACAGCGCGAACCACGCTCGACGGCAAGTCGATCATCACGCCCGGTCCCACGGTGCTGCGTGCAGATGGCAAGCCTCATGCGTTGCGCGTCGAAGCGCAGGGATATCAAACGCGCACGATGGACGTCGTGCTCGATGGCGACAAGACACTCGACGTCGCGCTCGACAAGAACGGCGCACCGCCGACGGTGCCGAATGTTCCGCATACAGCGACGGCGCATCCCGTGGGTAGCACCAGCGAGCCTGATCTCGGGTTCTGAGGCGGCTTAGGCGCCGGGTTACTTGGTGAAAGTCTTGAATGCGGCGACGGTTCGCTTCAGACCTTCGCGCACGTCCACTTTCGGCACGTAGCCGATGAGCGCTTTGGCGGCGGAGATGTCCGCAAGTGAATCGCGCACGTCGCCGGCGCGACCGGGTCGGTAGTCTGCGTTCGGAGTCGTGTTGGTTGCGTCGCCGATCATCTTCAAGAGTTGATTGAGGCTCGTCCGCTCGGCGCATGCGATGTTGACGACTTCGCCGGCGAGTTTGTTTTTGGTGTTGGCGCCGAGGAGGTTGGCGTTGACGGCGTTCTCGATGAAGCAAAAATCGCGCGTCTGTTCGCCATCGCCGAACACGATGGGGCGCTCGTTTTTCAGGGCTGCGGTGATGAAGTTGGGAATGACGGCTGCGTACTGACTCGTCGGATCTTGGCGAGGCCCGAAGACATTGAAGTAGCGCAGAGACAGCGTCTCGATCCCGTACAGAGAGGCGAACACGCGCATCAGGTGCTCGCAGGTGAGCTTCGCGATGGCGTAGGGCGAGAGCGGCTGCGTGGGCATGGTCTCGATCTTGGGCAACGTCGGTGTGTCACCGTAGGCGGACGAGCTCGCGGCAAAGACCACCCGTTTGACGCCCGAGCGTCGCGCGACGTCGAGCACCACAGTCGTGCCTTGGACGATGGCGAGCATCGAGGGCTGCGGGTTCTCCACGGATCGCACCACACTCGGAATCGCGGCCTGATGGAGGATCACATGCACGTCTTTGACAGCGCGCGCGACCGTCTCGGGATCGACGATGGTCCCTTCGATGATCTCGATCTTGCCCTTCAAGGTCTCGACGTTCTGCCGACGACCGGACGAGAAGTCGTCGAGGATGCGCACCGACTCCCCTGCCGCCAAGAGAGCCTCTGCGATCGAGGAACCAATGAACCCTGCGCCGCCCGTGACGAGATACGTGCTCATGAATCTCCTTGAGTAACCGAGTTGCCCCACGAGGGCCATCGTTCAAAAATTCGCCCTAAATTTGGCCTTCGGAGGCCAACCACCTTAATGCTCAACGCATGGGCACTGTGCATCCTATCGTCGGAAGTTGTGTTGTTTGCAAAACCACCGACGCGCGCGCGTTGTCGACCACCCGACTCGTCAAGGGCGAAGTCGTGATCGTCTGCGGAACCCACGAGCTAATTCATCGACGGGCCGGCGGCCGCGCGTCCACCATCACCGAGCTACGCACACTGGTCAGCGATCGCCGCGATCCAAGCGAGCGCCGCGCGAGTGGTGACGAACTAGCCGACGCGTTGACGACCGCATTCGGCGCCGGCGAACGCCGTCGCACCGAACGCCGTACCTAATCACGCCGCCTGAGCTCCCTCACCCTAAGTGTCCACTTCCGAGGCCGCTCCCGAGTCCCAGCCTCCGACTACTCCCCGTGTGGCGGCGAAGCCGACACCCGGGGGAGGAAGCCCGACCGGACCGCTCGCCCGCAAGCGCAGAGAGGCTGCGTACTCAGGTGACTCAACGGTGGTGGGGGTTGCGGGTTGGCGGGGTGGGAAGATTTGAGAGCAGAGAACAGGAGAGGAAGAGCGTCTTGTTGTCATCCTGAGCGCAGCGAAGGAGCCCCCGAGCGAAGAGAGCGGAGCGGGTGGGAAGGTTCTGTGGGAAGATCGAGATGTTAGGTTTCGGTGGTGAGGTTTAGGCCTACGAGTTTCATCAAGCGGAGGGCGTTGCTGCTTTGGACTACGCCTTGGCGGAGTTTGTAGTCGAAGGTCATGATGTCGCCTTCCACTTGTTCTTCGAAGTGGATGTTGACTGCTTTGTTGGGGAGTTCTTTTTCGAGGTCGGCGAGGCCGAGGTCGTGGGTGGAGACTGCGCCTAGCGCGCCTCGGGACAAGAGGTCGCGGACGAGAGCGCGGGCGCCGATGAGGCGTTCGCGGGAGTTGGTGCCGTGGAGAATTTCGTCGAGTAGGAAGAAGACTCCCTCACCCTGTTTGGCCATGTCGACTACCAACTTGAGTTTCTTGAGTTCGGCATAAAACCGTGACGTGCTCTCTGCGAGTGAGTCTGCCACTCGCATGCTCGTCGCCACGCGCAAAAGTCCGAT
>JAYVXK010000690.1:0-5247 GCA_043785265.1 Myxococcales bacterium
TCGAGCGATCATCGCGGACTGTTCGAAGAGGCCACGGGTGGGACGCTCTTCCTAGACGAGGTGGGCGAGTTGCCACTCAGTCTGCAAGTGAAGCTGCTGCGCGTCCTCCAAGAAGAGTCCATTCGTCGCCTGGGCGATGCGCGCGACATCAAAGTCGACGTGCGAATCATCGCGGCAACTCACCGTGATCTCAACGCCGAGGTCGCGGCGGGGCGCTTCCGCGAGGATCTCTTCTACCGGATCAATGTGCTGCCGATCGCAGTGCCGCCGTTGCGCGAGCGGCGCGAAGACATCGCCATCTTGCTCGACCACTTCATCGACAAGAACAACGCACGGCTTGGCACGCAGATTCGTGGCGTGTCTGCAGAGGCGCGCAAAGTGCTGCTCGACTACGCCTGGCCGGGCAACGTTCGCGAACTCGAAAATACGATCGAGCGCGCCATGGTCCTGTGCGACACCGACATGGTCGAAGCGAGCGATCTGCCCGATCGCATCCGCGACGCGCTCGACCCCGTACAGGTGCAACTCGCGAGCGGCGAGCTCTCGGTGAAGAAAACGAGCGCCGCCATCGAGCAAATCCTGATTCGACGCGCCCTGCAAAAGACCAAAGGCAATCGCACGCGAGCCGCCGAACTGCTGGAAATCAGCCACCGGGCGCTGCTCTACAAAATCAAGGACTACAAGATCGACGACCTCTGAAGATGACAACCGCGCGAGCGTGCGAGTACAAGCAAGACTGTGCCTCCCGCGTTGCTGACGATGCCAGAACATTGCGGGACACTCGCTGCGGTTCGGTGTCTCGGCCGAGAGGGTGTCGTCGTGCGGGTGGCCGGCGAAGGTCGCAGCGCGCCGGCGTCTTACTCCCAAAGCGTGAGTGAGCGGCTCCGTTGCCCCTCGATTGCAGATCCCGCGCGCGCTTTTGCTTGGCTGATGGACCTCGGTGCGCGCAGCCCTCGATCAGTGCTCTATCCAACATGCGATGACTACGCGTGGCTACAAGCGTTGCACGCGGACGAGTTGTCGCGACATTACGAGCTGTACGCGCCGGGGCGCGACGTGATCGAGACCCTCCTCGACAAACGCCTGCTTCATGAGGCATGCGCGAAGGCCGACATTCGCACGCCCAAAACGTTTTTCCCCGAGAGCGAAGCAGACGTCCTTGCTCTCGCCGAGAGCGCACCCATGCCGCTGTTGCTCAAGCAGCGCACGCAGGTGCTGTCGCGCACGCGGTCCAAGGGACACATCGTGACGGCGCGCGGAAATCTCAGCGCGGCGTACCGCGAGTTCGTGCGCGACAATGCACATGCGCCGCCAGTACTTGCCAGCATGCCGCACGCTTCGCAGCCGCTCTTGCAGACCTATCACGCGGAGGGAGTGTCGGGCAGCACGCTGGTGTCAGGCTTCATCGACCGCTCGGGAAAACACTTCGTCGCGCGCGCAGCAAGCAAGGTGTTGCAGCGACCAAGGAGTCTCGGCATTGCGCTCTGCCTCGAGGCGATCGCCCTGGACGACGCGCTCGCCGAGCAGGTTCGCGCGCTCTGCACGCAAGTGGGCTATTTTGGCGTATTTCAGGTCGAATTCTTGAACGTCGGCGAAGAGCGCCTGCTGATCGATTTTAACCCGCGCTACTACCACTATCTCGCGTTCGACATCGCGCGCGGGATGCGCCTGCCATTGATGGCGCACTACGCCGCGCGCAACGACGAGGCGAGTCTCGCAAGAGAGATTGCAGCGGCACAGCACGCCGAGAGTGGAGAGGCGCATGTTTTCACTTATCGGCTGCAGCTTCGCGAGCTGCTCCTTGCACAAACTCTCGCTGGCACGATGACTCGACAAGAGGCCGCGCGTTGGCGCAACTGGAGCGCGCGGCATCAGGCGGAGATGGTGGACGCTGTCTACGACGCGGGCGATCGCATGCCCTCCCTGGTCGATGCTTGGTCACACATCGTCCATCGTGTTCGTCACCCGCGTTCGTTTGTGCGGCACATCGCGCTCGACCAGTGATGACCTCTGCGCGCGCGTGATAGTCTCGCGACGTGGCGTTCGACTACGACCTCATCGTCCTTGGCGCAGGACCCGCAGGCGAGAAGGGCGCCGTTCAGGCCGCGTACTTTCACAAGCGCGTTGCCATCGTCGAGCGCGAGGAGGCACCTGGCGGCGCGGCGGTCCACACGGGCACGCTCCCGAGCAAAACACTGCGAGAGACCGCGCTGTTTTTGTCGGGCTATCGGCAGAGTGAGCTCTACGGGCTGACGATCGATCTCAATCCAGAACTCGCGGTCCCCAAGTTGCTCTCGCGCAAGAACGCCGTGCGAGAACTCGAGGTGAAACGATTTCGGTGGAACCTCGACCGCCACAACGTCGACCAGTTTCGTGGTGTCGCCACCTTCATCGATGCGCACACCATCGAGATCACCAAGGTGGGTGGCGGAACCCAAAGGCTCACGTCGGAGATTGTGCTGATCACCACGGGATCGGTGCCGTTTCAGGCTCCCAATATTCCGTTTGACGACAACGACGTCGATGACTCCGACACCATCCTGCTGATCGATCGACTCCCGAAGAAGATGGTCGTGATCGGTGGTGGTGTGATCGGTTGCGAGTACGCAGCGATGTTCGCAGCGATGCGCGTCGAAGTCGTTTTGATCGAAGGACGCGCACGGCTGTTGCCGTTTTTGGATTTCGAGATGGGCGACCGACTTCGCACGGCGCTCATGGGCCTTGGCGTCGACATCCGACTGGAGTCCACCACCAAGTCGGTACGCCGCGAGGGAGAGGTCATCGTCTGCGAACTCGCCAATGGTGAGCGCATCGAGTGCGGCAAGTTGCTCGTGGCTTCGGGTCGCTCAGGACGGACGGCAGAACTCAACTTGCCTGCGGTGGGCGTGGTCACTGACAAGCGCGGATACATTCAAGTCGACGAAGGCTACAGAACCGCGACGCCGAACATCTTCGCGGCGGGCGACGTCATCGGCTTTCCGGCGCTCGCTTCGACGTCGATGGACCAAGCGCGCGTCGCGGTTTGTCACGCGTTCGGATTCGCCTACAAAAAGCAGGTTTCGCACCTCTTGCCGTATGGCGTGTACACGATTCCCGAGGTGAGTTGCGTCGGCTTCTCCGAGGAGCAGGCGAAAGAAAAAAAGATCGACTACGTCGTGGGTCGCGCCTTTTATCGCGACAACGCGCGAGGCAAGATCATCGGTGACAAAGACGGCGTCATCAAGCTCATCTTCGAAAAAGAGTCGCGCAAACTCATCGGGTGCCACTGCATCGGGGACCGCGCGAGCGAGCTCGTTCACATCGGACAAGTGGTGATCACACTCGCAGGCACCATCGATGTCTTCATCGACATGGTCTTCAACTACCCAACGCTGGCAGAGATGTTCAAGTACGCCGCGTACGACGCGCTCAAGGGCTTCAGCTAGTCATCACGGGGAGGCACGCGCCTCCCCGCCCCACCCCACGCGGCTCGCTCCGCTCGATTTGGATCTGCTAGAGGCCTTCGTCGAGTCTGCGCATGCCTTCGAGCAGCAGGGCTTCGGGGGACTCTTGGATCACACGCGGACCTGGCTTGAAAGATGGGTCGACCCCGAAGTCGCCGTCCTGCAGTTTGATCATGGCGTAGACCGCATCTGCACCGCGCGCAGTGCCAAAAAGCGCATTGACGATGAACCCATTGGCGAAGTGAATTTCGCCCGCGCCCGAGGGAGCGCGAATGCGTAGATTGCCTGTTTTTCGGCCGTGAAAGAGGACTTGCACCAGCTCGGGTAAGCCCATCTCACGAAGAGATCCTTGCACGCCGCCTGCGCTGCCGCGTGCGCTTCTTTGATCGAGCATCGACTTGAGCTTGGCAACGAACACGTCGGTCGGCGCGGGCTTGGCGACATAGTCGACCACCTTGAGATCGAACGCGCGCTGCGCTTCTGCGCGACCCTGCCGGCGCGTGTGAATGACCCATGGCAAGTCTTTGCCCCACGATTGCTCGCGTGCTTGCTCGAGCAGCGCGAGCCCGTCGCCTTGCGGCAAGTCCACCTCGCTGATCACGATGTCGAAGTGTCCCTCGCCGAGCAACTTGAGAGCCTGCTCGACCGAGCGTGCCGTCTTCACCTCGAAGCCCTGCTCGATCATGCGCAACTCGAGGACCGTGGTCTCTTCGGGGTCGGCGTCGACCAGCAGCGCAAAGTACCGATTCGCGAGGAGACGCGCCCGGAGGTCTTCGCCCATGACTGTGTTCTTGAACAGGTCGACTAAGTGTGGATCAAACACTTTGTCCTTGAACTGCGCGAGCACGCCACAGGCTTCGGCGGGCATCAGCGTCTTGCGATACGGATTGCGCGGGTTTTGCGTGAGATCCGCGTACGTGTCGGTGATGGCCAGGATGCGTGCGCCGAGCGGGATGTCTTTCGCGGTCGTCCCATTCGGGAAGCCTTTGCCGTCATACCGCTCGTACATGTGCTCGATCGTCTCGATCGTCTCGTGAGAAAAACGCACGCTCTCGAGGAGGCGGCGCGGCGTGGAGAAGGCCTTTTGGGCGCCGAGCTTGTGACCGTCGTACTCGGCAACATTGAGGGCGGTCAGGTGGTACTGGCCCATCTTGCCGACGTCATGCAAGTAGGATGCGGCAACGACCGAATTCACGGTCGCCGCCTCGACGTTCATGCGCTCGAGGATGCGGCGTGTGAGACGCGCGACCTGCGCGGAGTGACCACGCAAATCTGGTCGTGACGCTTCGAGCAGAGAGAGCATCACGTTGAGCAGCTCGAGCAACTCTTCGCCGCCGAACGCGCCCTTCGACGTGGTGTTGCTGGCCTTCGACGCGTGTACGAGCTCTTTCTCGGATACGACGCGGCCGCGTGTGGATGTGTTCTCGCGCGCGAGAGCCGTCGCCATGGACGACTCGCTCATGAGATTTCGCTCGTAGACGTCGAGCATGGCCGAAAACTGCGCATGCGCTTGGCGATCCAAAATCGCGAACGCGTGGATGTCGCCGCCGTACGCTTTTGCGATCGCGGCACGCACTCCCGCAGGTCGTCCTACAAAGGCCTTTACCTCTTTGGCGCCCGAAACTTGCTGGATTTCGTGCAGCAGATCTTTGTCGTCTGGGTCGCTCGACACGACCGACAACAAGCCCGAGGTCGGGTCGAACAAAACGGGAAACACCGCGAACGTCTCGGCGACCTTGCGTGGGACCATTTCCAAGGTCGCGCGCACGATGTCGGCCTTGGCCAGCTTCTCGGTCGAGACGAA
>JAYVXK010000691.1:0-1518 GCA_043785265.1 Myxococcales bacterium
GCGCTCTTCACTCCCGAGAACGCCGCACAAGCGCATGGGCGAGGTTGGATCGAGTTCGCGTCCGCGCGTTATGTCTCCGAGGAGCACGCCCTCGAACCAGCGATGCGTTGCCCGATCCCGCCCCTCGCCGGAGAGATCTCGCGCGCGGATGATCTCGTCAAAGCAGTGTTCACCAAGAACATTCGCGAGAACATCGCCCTCGCCGAAAAACTCTCGGGCGTGCGCGGCAAGCATGCTCGCGCGATGGTCATTCGGATGCTCTCGTCGTGGCTCGGCGCCTTGACCGTCGCGCGCGCCGTGAGCGATCGCGAGCTCGCTTTCGAGATTCTCGAGGCGGTTCGCTCAGACACTCTCAGGGACTGGGACGCACGAATGGAGCCTAAAACAAGGGCTCAGCGTGCACAACGCAAGTCCCGCAAAGTGGTGTCTGCCCAAAAGCGATAAGGCGTGAACCAGTAGCCGCCCTTGATGCCATCGCTTGCGCGGCGCCAACTGCCGACCAAATATTTCCAATCTCGGAGGGCGCGTTGGTCGATGCTGCCGCCCATGAGATCGAAGAAGGTCCACTCCTCCAAGTAGCCCGACTGCAGGCCATCATCGGTCACCAGAAATGCTTGACGACCACCAGTCGCAGCGACGAGGCGACCCGTGTTGCGAATGTTCGAGTGCGTGTGATGCGCGCATGGATCGAGGAGGACGCGATCGGCGGGCACTCCAAGTCGACAGGTCGCGATCCAATCCATCATGATCGACTCGTTGAGGATCGAGTGAGCCGCGCCACCGCTCACGGTCATGACCGGGGCGACGCCGCCGGCGAGCGCGAGAGCAGCACGGCCCACGCGTTGTTGGTTGATGCCGAGGTCGTCGAGTTGGGTCTTGGTGAGGTCTGCGCACGCCTGGCCTGGCAACCAATGCGCGAGTGGCGAAGACGCCTGCCAAACACTGCCGAAGCCGAACGCCGACACCGCCGCATACGCGAACGTGGCATTTTCTTGGGCGATCGTGCGAAGCGTGCGCGCATTGTTCTGCGCGACTGCGCCACGCACAGCGGCAGGCAATTCGCACGCAAGTTCAGTCGGCAAGGAACTGACGTCTCCGTTCGCGATGGCGTCGTAACGCGCAGCTTCGCGGAGCGCGACCAAACGTGTCTCGGCCGTTGGATAGGCGCAACCCGACGGCGGGGCATCAGCCATGACGCTCCCATCTGCTCGAAAGTGCACCTGCGCGAAGCAGCTCTGTGTGGGCGACAGTTCCGGAAATGAATCGGGTTCGAGAACATGACCATCGTGAGTGGCGGCCGACGCGAGTCGCCAGTCGGCGCATGCCTCTTTCGCTTCGAAGCCCACGGGCGCACGCCCTGCGAGAGCGCCCTCTGGCGCGCGCGTCGGGGTAGATGAGTGTATGGTGCACGCGATCGCGAATCCGGCGCCAAACAGGACGATCCCGCGCGTCATGCCGCACCCACTTGCAAGACGACGTCGCCGCCGCGCGCGCTGGCGAACGCATCGCCGAGGAGCA
>JAYVXK010000692.1:0-1517 GCA_043785265.1 Myxococcales bacterium
ACGCCCGCGTAGTCGAGTGGCTCGGTGCGATGGGCACGCTGGACCCGGCTGTTTCTTGCCTCGCGCTGCGTCGTCGGGCTGAGCGCGCGGCTCGCGGCGGCCAGCGAGACGAAGCCCTCACACTGGCTTCACTCGCGCGCGACCTCGCAGGTCGAGACACGATGCAGCAGGCGCTCGCGCTGTCGACTCTTGGCGCCGTGCAGCTGTACGCATCCGAGTGGGCGCTGGCGCAAGATGCGTTGCTCGGAGCGCGCTCGATGCTCGCCACCACCACTCTCGAAGATCGCGAGGAGCGCGCACGACTGGATCACAATCTTGGTGTGGTGGGGCTCGTGCAAAACGATTTGCCACGAGCGATCGAAGCGTTGTCGCGATCGCTCGACACCAAGCGCGGTCTTCGAGATCTCGCGGGGGTTCGTTCGTGTTTACTCAACTTGGGAATTGCTCACGCAAAGGCTGGAAACTGGGCCGAAGCGGAGCGCGCACTCGACGAAGCCTTCGCGTTGGCGCGTGCTCTTGGACAGCGCGCGGGGGCAGGCTGGTGCTTGGTGGCACGTTGCGATCTCGAGGTGCGACGCAAGAACGCGCCTGCCGCTCGCCAGTTTGCACGCGAGGCCGAGGCCGTCCTCGACGCTTTGCCCCCCGCCGTCCGCGCAGACCTCTGGCTTGCGTTGGCAGAAGCAGACCTGCTCGAAGGCAACGGAGCCGACGCGCTCGCCCGCGTACAGAGCATCTCGCCCGAACTCCGCGCGGACGACGCGTTGCTCGATGCCCGCACGTGTCTGGTCATCGGTCGCGCTCACTTGTGCACTTTGCCCTCGAATCGTCACGCAGCTGCGCGCTCTGCCATCGCCGCGCTCCGTCGCGCGAGGAGCGCAGGTCTCGCAGAAATCGAATCCCCCGCAATTGCCCTATTTCGAGCCGCGCGCGGCGTTCGCGTAGAATCAACCCACCCGATGCAAACGATCGACGTAGGAGACCGGCTCTGGGAAGCCGCGGAGGCTGCATCCAACATGACGAGCGCTGACGATGTCGCGCGCGCGATTCTCCATGTCGTGGTGTCCGTTGCGCGTGCGGAGAGAGCCATGCTCGCGCGTGTTCGCGATGGCGATGTCACGGCGGCCTGGGGTCTCGACGTGGACGGTTTGCCGATCGCAAGCGCGACCGAGCGCGCACGGCCGCACGTTCGTGCTGCCAGCCATGCGCCCAAGTACGTACGCGACGCAGAGATGGCCAACGGTCGTGGTTCGCGGATGACCGTGGCCCGAGCCGGACTGCTCTTGGTCGTCGAGCAACGTTTTGTCGTGGGCGCGTTCGACGCGGTGCCGGCCGCGTTCTTCGAGCGCGCGGCCACACTCGCAGCTTTGGCGTTGCGCGAATTCTCCGAGAGCGCGGTCGCGTCATCAGACTCGTCATCCGACGTTGTCGCTCCCATCATTCACGGCGCAACGACTGTCCTTCCGTCGCGTGAATCGCACCGCGCCTTTCCTGCCATCCTGGGTCAGTCGCGCGCACTA
>JAYVXK010000693.1:0-5237 GCA_043785265.1 Myxococcales bacterium
GTCTCAGCGCGCCGAGCGGGTGCTCGTGACGGTGCACGACCTCGCGCGCATCCACGCCACCACCAAGCGAGACGACGGTCCCGCTCCGTGGGAGGTGAAGTCGTGAGGTTCGTCGACTTCTGTTCACAGGTGCTGCGCCTTGACCTCACCCAACATCAGCGCGTGCTCTGCCTCGTCGGCATCGACGGCATCCAACCTGAGCAGCTCGACGATGGGGACCGTGCGATCGCCCGCATGCTCTTCGGGGACATCGACGCGATCGCGCCGCACGTGCGCCGCATTCAAGCATGGCGACTCGGACGCGGGAGCGGCAAGACCACCATCGCCGCTGCGCTCGCGGTGTACCTCGCCGTGACTGCGGACATCTCAGCATGCGGCCCGGGCGATGAGCCAGCAGTGGTGACAATTGCTCCCCGCGTGAAGACCGCAACGCTTTCGGTGCGCATGGCCCGCGAGCTCTCGCGTCGAGCGCCGAGCGTCGAGCGACTCATTGTGAAGAATGACGACGGCAAAGACGGCTTCGCTATCCAACGCAAGGACGGCCGTCGTGTGCGCATCGCTGCCTATCCCGCATCGCGTGGCGGAGCTGCAGCGCGTGGGCTGTCGATCGTCGGGTTCGTGCTCGACGAGGCAGAGTTCTTCACCAGCGGATCGGACTTCTCGGTTACGGATCGCGACTGCTACACGGCGCTAATACCGCGCTTGATTCGCGGGGGCTTGGGCATTCTCATCAGTACGCCGTGGCCAGTCGAGACGCTCATGAGCGAGCTCGTGGATCGCAACTTCGCAAACCCAAGCACGGCACTCGTCGCCATCGGTCCCACGCTCACGATGCGCGACGACGATCCGGATCTCGCCGTGGATATCGAACGCGAGCGCTTGCGCGATCCTGAAACAGCGGCGCGTGAATTCGATTGCGTGTCCGACGCGTCAGGCTCGACGGGCTTCTTCGACCCTACGAGCGTTGACGCGGCGGTCGATCACGATCTCGTGCTGCCCCTTGTGCGCACCGACGATGACGCGCGTGGCTTCGCAATGGACCTCGCACTCGTACGAGACAGCGCGGCCTGTGTTGGAGTTGCTCGACGCGGTGAACGTTACGTGATGGTCGCACTGGAGGAGCTCCGACCGAAGAAGGGCGCGCCGCTCAAGCTCTCTAGCGTGATCGCTACGTTCGCGGACTTGGTTCGCCCGTTCGGCGTGACGGAGATCGCCGCGGACCCATGGGCGCGAGAGCCAGCGCGCGAGTACACCGAAGCGCTCGGCCTCGCGATCGTCGACGCGCCTGCGGGTCAAGCCGGGAAGGCGGACACGTTCATCGCTGCACGCAAGTTCCTTCGAGAGGGACGCGCATGCTTTCCCAACGTGCCGCGCTTCGTTGCACAAATGAAGAGTGTGCTCGTGAAACCGCAACCCGGTGGCGGCATCCAGATCTCACAGCCCCGACGCGCGGGCCTTGCTCATGGAGACATCGTCTCGGCGTGGGTGCTCGCGCTCCATCAGGTGGAAGACGGCGGGCTCGACTATGCCGCGGCGATGAAAGGCCTCGCGGGTTTCTAATGCTCGGGTCAGCGCTCGATCACGAAAGAGTCGACGGTGACGGTTGCGAAAAACCGCTTGTCTGGCAATTTCAGTCCGCGCTCATGTTCGTGCTCGACAAGGTCAAAGATGGCCTGCGCTCGCTGAGCAGCTCGAGGCTCTGGGCACTTGAATCCGAGCATTCCAGCGTTGCGAAGTCGAATGTGCTCGCCGCGCGGAGCGCGACAAACATAACGACGCATGTCCTTGATGTCCCAGGTGACGATGATGGCCGTGCGCTGGTGGGCAACCTCCGCGATTCGCTTGTCCGGCACATCCTCAAACAGGATGTCTCGAACGAGCAGCACTGTGTGGCCCCGTTTGCGGATCACGTCGACGAGTGCGGCGGGCACGTTTTGGTCTGCCAGAAAACGCACCTTGCGCTCCAGCCTTTACCCAGTGCGCTTTTTCGAATGGTGCAAGAGAGCCGACTCAACATCCTTGCGATGAAGGCTTGGGTATTCACGACGAATTTGCGAGACCGAGAAACCCTCTTTGGCAAAATTTTGGATTGCCGCTGCGGAAATTCGCGTTCCAGCGATCGCGCCCGTCGCCGTGATCTTACCGACAAGTTCAGGGCTGCGCAGTTTGAGTTTGCGTACGCTCGACACGACGTCTTCCACAACTCGCTCGACGTCGAAGCGGACGACCTTCTGTCCGCGCTTGGTTGCCGAGAGGTGCTCCCCCGTGTTGGGCTCCTCAAAGATCAGTTCTTTTCCTGCGAGCGAGAACCGGATCGAGGACCACGGATCGGTGTAACGCTCGTGAAGCCATTCGCTCAACTTGCGAAGGTTCTGAAGCGAGAGCTTCGTGCGGACCATGGCCAGCGTGCGAAGCGCAACAACATCGCGAAACGTGTTCAGAGGCACCGTGTCGCTCTCAGGTTTATGGATCACGCGACTCGACCGCCAATGGTGCAGCTGGCGCAACGAAATCTGCGCAAGTCGCGCCGCTTGCCGATCAGTAAAGAACCCGATCATGTCGCCCATTTACATGTGCAGGATGTCACGTTGGACGAACGTGACGCCACGACAGATTTATTAGCGCCAATTTTGCGAGCAAATACGCGGTCGCGACATTGTCGCCATGACATTGATCGTCCGCTGGTCCCGCTAAACGGGCTTGACGCATGGCGTGAGCGTGCGTAAAGACAAAGAGCACACGTAAACGTTTGTCTTTACGGGAGACCACGACATGAATCAGAGTCAACAGCCGATGGCGAGAGAGAAGCTCTTCAATATGCGTATGAACGACGAAGAGTGGGAGCGCGTTGCGCGCGTCGCAACTCACTACGGACTGAACGCTGCAAGCTTGTTTCGGATGCTCGTGAAGAAAGAGGACGACACGCTGACCGCGCTTGACCCCGCGCATCGCGAGTTGCTTGGCCGCTTGTTCGGCGCTGCTCATCCGCCGCCGCTCAAGGGGCTCGCCGAGGTCTTGGGTCGCACGGTTCAATGGACTCGGGAGGCTCTGTCGACAATGGAGAGTCGCGGCTTCGTCCAGAAGTGGCAGGGTGGCTTCACGCTGACGCCTGCGGGAGAGGCCAAATGGAAACTCCGATGAGCGAACCGCGCTCCCTCTCCGCCGTCGACGTCGCCCGCATCCTCGGCGTCTCGAAGTCGCACGCCTACGAGCTGATGCGGTCGATGCCGCACGAACAACTGAGCGATCGCACTATCCGCGTCAGAGAGGACGACTTCCGCGCGTGGCGCGACTCCAACGCGTGTCGTGCCGCGGACGCGCACGCCGAGCAACGTTCTTCCGATCGTGCGCCGCGTCTCGCCGGTGAACGCGAGCTCGCCAATCCGACTTACGCAGCCGCGCACGGTGGCGCGATGATGAGCCTCGCCGCTCTACCGGACATCTCATCGGCACGACTGCCGATCTTGCCGAGCTGAAAGACTTCGCCCCCGCGCGTCGCCAAACGCCGAGGGCATGACCGAAGAAGAGAGGTGCTCCGATGAATGACCAAGTACCGCGCAGACGAGGAAACGTCGAGGGCTTCGAGGCCGCCGACGGCTCGACCTACTACCGCGTGCGGCTCCGTCTGCAGGACGGCTCACGCGAGCGGATCGATATCCCCGAGAGGCATGCGGGGAGTAACGAAGACCGCGAAGACTACGCACTCGTGCGGCAGCAACTCGAGGACGAGAAGCACAAGCTCTACAAGGCCAAGCTCGCGCGCCTCGAAGCGAAGAAGCGACCCGCGCCCGCGGCGCTCTCATGCGATGGATACTTCGAGAGACTCCTCGCGCAGCGCGCAGCCGAAGGCGTGAGTGACATCGTGCACGACCGCTCGCGGTGGTCGAAATGGGTATCGCCGCGCCTCGGCAAGCGGCCGATCGCGTCGGTCACGCGCGATGAGATCGAGTCGGTGCGAGACGCTCTCGATCTCGAAGTGAAGAAGAGGATCGCCCATGGCCTCGGCGAAGGCTTGAGCGGCAAGACCGCAGTCAACGTCTGGTCGATCCTCCGCATCACGTTCAAAGAGACTGTGAGCTCACGCGACCGCTCCATGCGCGTGCGGACCGACGACCCGACACACGGACACAAGCCACCACTGGAAACCGACGAGCGACAGAAGACGTTTATCTATCCGAACGAAGCTGCAAAGCTGCTCGCGTGCGAGAACGTTCCGCTCGAGTGGCGCGAGGTCTTCGCGCTTGCCCTCTACACGTACTTGCGTCCCGGCGAGCTCCGTGCGCTCACGTGGGGAGACGTCGATCTCGACGCGGGCGTGATCCACATCACGAAGGCGTACAGCGAAAGCCGCGGTGAGCTCGGTCCGCCGAAGACAAAGAACGCGGTCCGCGACGTTCCGATCGATCCTGCACTTGTTCCGCTGCTCAAGCGGATGCACGAAGCGCACGCTGACGTCGCGATCGGTGAGCGCTCGGCACTTCTCGTCGTGCCGTTGCTCGCCGATACAAACGAGAAGTACCGCGCGGCTGTGCTCCGTGAGGCTCTTCAGATCGCAGGCGTTGGGCGCGCGCGACTCTTCGCCGAGACGATCACCACGATGCAGGTGAACTTCCGATCGTGTCGCGACAGCGGCATCACCTGGCTTGCGCTGTCGGGCCTCGAGCTCGCGAAGATGAACCGCCGCGCAGGCCACGACGACCTCTCCACGACTAGCCATTACGTCAAGCAGGCAGAGGACCTAAGTGGCAAATGCGGACTGCCATTTAGCCCGCTGCCGAGTGGCCTCGTATCGGGCCAAGTGACGGGCCAAGTTGGCGGAAAATGCGAAATAGGTCCTAAAACAGGGTGGAGGCGTGGGGAATCGAACCCCAGTCCGAAAATTTCTGAACACCGCTTCTACGTGCGTAGCCGAATCTTTGTATCGCCCAGGTTTGCGCCATTCGGCGGGCTCGCCCCCAGGCTAGTCCCCTGTTTGATCTCGCCTTCTGCCCGGTGACCCGACAGTTAGCTTGCCAGCTTGGTCACGCCCTTCCCGAGGTGCTGGTAGGCCTCTGGGTTGGACGGCTTCACGGTTTTTTAGGCCGCGAGAGCGATTGCGTTATCGTTCGCAATTATGGGTTCCGCGGGTTTTTACGTGGGCCAGCGGGCCACGGCACGCAACGAATGAACTGAATATCTCCGTCGAAACCGGTCGCCCCCGAAAGTGGGGAGTGGATGGGCATCAAGATGCGGGGTGG